>JAZRAY010000351.1:0-2045 GCA_045634805.1 Succinivibrio sp.
TGTGTAACAATGCCTGCTTATCAATTAAAGCAGTTACGCTTTCCATGTTTGTTATTCCTTATTGACAGTTACTGTCGCTGATAATAGTCGTCCTCAGGAAGAGGAACATCGCTATCAGTTGCAATATAGTTAGCTTTATCATAGAAGGTTGTATATGCACCCTGGAACTGCAGTTCAATATCAGCAGTAGCACCACTTCTGTTCTTACCAATAATCAGGGTTGCCTTTGAATCATCACTGTTTTCACCGCGATTAACATCTCTGTCAATGAACATAATCATATCAGCATCCTGCTCCAGGGAGCCTGATTCACGTAAATCAGAGTTCATTGGACGATGATCCTTACGAGCTTCAACATCACGGTTTAACTGAGCAAGAGCAAAAATCGGAACTTCAAGTTCTTTTGATAACTGCTTTAATGACCTTGAGATTTCACCAACTTCCTGTGAACGGTTATCGTGCTTGGACTGACCTCTCATCAGCTGAATATAGTCAATCATAATACATGATAATCCACCGTTTTCTGAGGCAATCTTTCTAGCTCTTGAACGTAATTCCAATGGAGTAAGATCTGAACCGTCATCAATATATAATTTTACACGGTCATTACCATTTCCATCAGATTCTGTAAGTAATTTTACCTTACGAATAATATCTCGCCACTGTTCAGCACTAACTCTTCCTGCAGCAAGATCCTTTCCAGAAACTCTTCCAAAAGATGAAATCAGACGCATTGCAATTTCATTTGCAGGCATTTCAAGAGAGAACACCAGAGCAGGTCTATGTTCATCAACATTCATTGCAATATTAGAAACGATATTCATTGCAAAGGAAGTTTTACCAACACCAGGACGGGCAGCAATAATATTGAAGGTACCAGGTCTGAATCCCTGAGTAATCTCATCAAGTTCAGTGAAGCCTGAGGCAACACCATTCATTTTCTTACCAAGATCAACGTCATCATGGATCTTCTTGATAAGGTTGAGGGCAACTGTTGTCATAGGTACAGGACCTTCATCAACAGATGTATTTGACTCAGCCAGTTTGAATATCAGGCCCTGAGCCTCGTCATAAATCTCATCTACAGTAAGACCGTTAGGGCTGTAACAGATTTTTTCAATGTACTCTGAAACTTTGATCAGACGACGACGTCTTGAAGTATCTTTGATGATCTTCGCATATTCAGTAACAGCCGCACTTGGACCGGTTAACTCGGTAAGACCTGCAATATAAGCCATACCACCGGCATCTGAAAGTTTACCCTTTCTCTCTAATTCCGCACAGAGAACAGTAACATTAAAATCATCCGAAGTTGCTGCTCTTGAAAGAATTTCCTCGTATACAACCTGATTTTTTGAACTAGAAAATTCATTAACATCAAGCATACCAACAGTTTCACGAACCTTTTCCAGTAAAGAGCCATCCAGAATAATAGAGCCTAGAAAATTGTGCTCTGCCTCTAAATTTTTAGGAGGTTCCTTATAAGCGGAAAGTTCGTCCTGAGAGTTATTCTTTGCCATTACAAATCCAGTTTAAATAGAAAATATTAGCTAATAGATATGTTTTTCTACTGCTCGAATATTTTAAGGCAAAAACTAAAACAGTTGGAAAATTAATTTGGAAATTGAGAGAGAAGAAGTGGCGCACTTGAAGGGATTCGAACCCCTGACCGATCGGTTCGTAGCCGATTACTCTATCCAGCTGAGCTACAAGTGCGTGCTTGAAGATAAGTTAACTTTTGGAGTGGCGCACTTGAAGGGATTCGAACCCCTGACCGATCGGTTCGTAGCCGATTACTCTATCCAGCTGAGCTACAAGTGCAACCAAAAGTGTTACTTACGTCGCAAAATTATATCACCAGATTTTGATTTTGCAAGAAGAAATTAAATTCTTTTTTAAATCTCATCTGAGTGGCGGATAGAGAGGGATTCGAACCCTCGATACAACCTTTATAGTCGTATGCTCCCTTAGCAGGGGAGTACCTTCAGCCTCTCGGTCATCTATCCGCTGAAATTAAGCGAGACATAGTATCTGATTTTTGACTA
>JAZRAY010000352.1:0-6363 GCA_045634805.1 Succinivibrio sp.
CCATCGTTGAACGCATAACTAAACAGTTGCATAAGCTGGTTAATGTAATTAAGGTATCAAGCCAGCAGGACAACTCTGTAGATATTGTTGAAAGAGAAATACTTTTTGTCAAAGTGCAGGCAGTAGGTCACACTTTAAGAGAAGAAATCAAGACACTCTGTGATATTTTTAAAGCACAGATAGTCGATATTACACCTGAACTCTATATCCTCCAGTATGTGGATACCTCATTTGAGGTCGACAGATTCTTAAAAGCCGTGTCAGAACAGGCTGAAGTCGTCGAAACCGTGCGTTCTGGAGTGTGTGGAATTTTTAGAGGCGAACATTCACTGCATTCATAGGAAACAGCTGAATTAAACAGAAAGCCTCGATAATAATCGGGGCTTAATTTTAGGCTCCGACATAAAATCAGGTAATTTGTACTCAAAGTTAAGATAAAGAATGATTATGGATAATAAGGATTTTATTGAATACAAGAAAGACCTGTTGGCAAAGATAGATGAGCTTTATCAGAGTCAGGAGCTTTTTAAGGTTATAAATCTTCTTGAAAACTCTGAACTGGATTTCGATTTATGCAATGAGCTTGTAAGAGCTTATATCAATGCAGCGAACAAGACCTCTGATCCTTACTCACTGTTTGAAAAGGCAAATCTGCTTTTAGACAGATTTTCTCTTGAAGGAAAGGATAATCCAAAGCATCAGTTCTACCGTGGATATATTCTGTTTAAGCAGGGACTGATTGAGGATAGCAAGATCAGATTTGAAAGAGCCTTAAAATTTGCCAGTGTCAGTGACAGTAAGCTTTTTGAACAGATTACAACTATGCTGTCCAATGTAAATGCAATGATTGAGCGCGCTGCTTTCAAAGGTCAGAGTGAAGAGCACAAGAAACAGATTCTTGAGCATATACAGAAGAATTTTGGTGAATACCAGCATTTATGTTCTTTTGATAATGTTGAGATTTTCAGAATTCCTCCAACAAAGGAACATGACTATAACCTGCTGGTAAGTGTCGGTCTTTCTGCAAAGGTTATGAAAGGCAGCAACGGTTCAGCTGATGAATGTGTTGAGTTATGTTTTGCTCTGCCATCAGATTACAAATTCAATCCAGAGTCAAAGAGTAACTTTGAAGTATTTCTGATGATTGAGGTAATCAAGCATCTGATTGCAACCCGGGACAATATTGGCTTTGGCTATTATCTTGAGAAAGAGTCCGGCTTTAGTTCAAGAACTGCTTTTAACGGAGCTATGCTGGTTGGAATGGGCGATTATGAGAAGGTGCAGCAGACCATGAATCTGGATGGTGCTGAGCTGTCTTTCCTTGAGCTTCTGCCTTTAAGACCAATGGAGCTTAATTTCAGAAAAGCTCATTCAGCAGTTGAGTTACTGAATTTGTTTAAAGAAAAACTGGTTATGATTACTCCTTTTATCTCCACCAGAGATGATGTCTGCAACGTGGTAGCCAAGATGTAAGAGATAACCGGAAGATAGATTTATTATTTTTTATTATTTAGAAAACAAGCTATGGAAAAATTAAATGGTGCAAAGCAGGTTGTCAGAGTTCTAGAAGATCTCGGTGTTGACCGTATTTTCGGATACCCTGGAGCAGCTGTTACTGATATTTATGATGAGTTGTTTGATTCAAAGATAACTCATGTTTTAGCTCGCCATGAACAGGGCGCTGTTCATATGGCTGATGGTTTTGCCCGTTGTACTGGTAAGGTCGGTGTTGCTCTTGTGACATCAGGTCCTGGCGCAACAAATACTGTTACCGCTCTGGCAACAGCTTATGGTGATTCTATTCCGCTGGTTCTTATAACCGGACAGGTAAGTACCGATCTGATTGGTACTGATGCCTTCCAGGAAGTTGATACCATGGGTGTGACCCGTCCAGTGGTTAAATATAGCTTTTTATGTAAGAAGCCTGAGGATATTGCAAAGAATATTCGGAAAGCCTTCTACATCGCTTCAACAGGAAGAAAAGGTCCTGTTGTTGTAGATATTCCAAAGAACTGTCAGAATCGCAGCTATCTTTTTGATTATGAGAAGAATTCTGATATTTCAATTCGCTCATATAATCCTACAGTCTTTGGTCATAAAGGTCAGGTTAAAAGAGCTGCTGCCCAGCTTATCAAGGCTAAACAGCCTGTTATGCTTTTAGGCGGCGGTGTGGTTCAGGGCGATGCTTCCGAGGTTGCCTCAAAGATTGCAAGAAGACTTAATTTCCCTGTAGTAACTACACTGATGGGTATTTCTGCATATCCTACAACCGATCGTCAGTATCTGGGTATGATTGGTATGCACGGTCTGTATGAAGCCAATGAGACAATGCATAATTCTGATCTGATATTTGCTGTTGGAACCAGATTTGCTGACAGAGCAACCAATATGGTGGCTAAATACTGTCCTAATGCTACAGTTGTTCATATCGATGTTGATCCTGCTTCAATCTCAAAGACTGTCAGTGCCAATATTCCTATTGTTGGTGATGCCAGAACTGTTCTGACCCAGATTGATAAGGAACTTGATGAGCTTGGACAGAAAGAACCTGCTGATTTATCAGGCTGGTGGAAGCAGATTGAGGAATTCAAAAAGAAGAACTGTCTGAAGTATTCAAGAAAAGAGGGGATGATTCGTCCTCAGGAAGTTATTGAGACTATCAACAGAATCTCAAATGAGCTTAAGCTGAACCCAATCATTACAACTGACGTAGGTCAGCATCAGATGTTCTCAGCTCAGTACTTTGATTTTGAGACTCCTCGTCATTTCATAACCTCTGGTGGTCTGGGAACCATGGGCGTAGGTCTTCCTGCTGCAATCGGTGCCAAGTTTGCTATTCCAGATGCCAATGTTTTCTGTATAACCGGTGACGGTTCATTCCAGATGAATATGCAGGAGCTTGCAGTCTGCAGAAAATATAAGCTTCCAATTAAGGTCTTTATTCTGGATAACTCTGTTTTGGGAATGGTTCGTCAGTTCCAGACTGTGTTCTATAAAGAGCGTTACAGTGCTACAAATCTTGATGGTAATCCTGATTTTGTAAAACTGGTTGAAGCATACGGCTTTAAGGGAATCAGAATTACTGATAACGATAAGCTTGAATCCACTATTAGAGAAGTTCTCATGGCAAAAGATGAGTTTACTCTGGTTGATATTATTACAGACACCAATACCAAGGTAATGCCATGGCTAAGAGCTAATGGTTCAATGATAGACATGATGTTAAATGAGGAGTAATAAATGAGACACGTTATATCAATCTTGCTGGAAAACGAAGCCGGTTCCTTATCTCGTGTTGTAGGTTTATTCTCTCAGCGTGGTTACAACATCGACAGTCTGACTGTTGCTCCTACAGATGATCCAACCTTATCAAGATGTTCTATCCTGACTACAGGTGAGAAGTGGGAGGCTGAACAGATTACCAAGCAGCTTCATAAGCTGGTCTGTGTATTCCGTGTATCAGCTCTTTTAGAAGAGGCTGAAGGCGGTATTGAACGGGAAATGGTTCTGGTTAAGGTAAATACTCCAAACAAGAATGCCCGTGATGAGGTGAAAGGTCTTGCTGATATCTTCAATTCAAAGATTATTGATGTTAACGCAGAAATCTTTACCCTAGAATTCGTTGGTAATTCATCAGAGATTGATAACTTCATTACAACCATAGGCAAGCTTGCTGAGGTTCTTGAGGTTGTAAGATCAGGTGTTGTAGGTATTGCCAAGGGCAATCACTTCATGAAGCCTTAAAAGCTTTTTATGCATAGAAGAAGAGAGGCTAATGCCTCTCTTTTGTTCTCTAATTCTTGTCGTTTACAGCCAGACTATCCGTCTGTTCGTTTGGAATCATCTCCACTGAATTTCCATCAATGGTAAGAACATTATCCTGCTTGATATAGTGGGTTCCTGCTGTATTGAAGTTTGCCAGCTTGTTCTTGAGATTTCCTCTTCCTGTATAAAGAAGATTCTGAAGTTCCAGAAGACTCTTCTGCTGCTTGTCTGTATTGCTCAGAACTGAAGCCATCTTATCCTCAATGGTAGAGAACTTCTTCCAGATATCCTGTGCGATTCTGATTAGCTCTCCAATATTCTCGGTCTGTTCTGACAGCATCCACAGATTGGAAACCACACGAAGTGCAGGCAGCAATGATGAAGGAGAAACCAGATAGATTTTATTTCTGGCTGCATCATTGTACAGTGATGAATCTGTCTTTAAGGCATCATACAGAGCACCATCAAGTGGTACAAACATGAAAACGAAGGAAGGGCAGTTTAAGGTTTTTCTGTAATCATCACAGTATCTCTTATCCTTAAGCTCAGAGATATGTTTCTTAACAGATGCAACATGAGCCTTAAGAAAGCTTTCCTTCTCATTCTTATCCTGTGAGTTGATGAAGTTTGTATATGCTGTCAGTGAGCATTTTGCATCGATTACGATACAGTGGTTGTCTGGAAGATATACAACTGCATCAGGACGACCGGTATGATTTATATCGTTGCTGTCTGGTTTAACTGCAACTTCTCGTTCATAATCTCGTCCCTTTTCAAGACCAGAGCTTTCCAGTACTCTCTCAAGCTGAAGCTCTCCCCAGATACCCTGAGTTTTAACTCCGGAACGAAGAGCATTTGTAAGCTCCTGTGCCTGATTTGAAAGATTCAGAGATGACTCATGCAGGTTCTTAAGTTCTGTCTCAAAGGCACCGACTCTCTTTTCCTGCTTGGCATGGTTCTCGTTAACCATCTGCTTGAATTTATCTAGTTCTTCCTTGAGAGGTTTTACGATGTTCTCTAGGTTAGACTGAGAGTGCTTACTCAGATCCTCTGTACCAAGCTTTACGAATTTCTCTGAAAGATTGGTTAACTGTTCTTCAAGCTGCTGCTTTGAAAGATTATATGACTCCTCAATCTTCTGATATAAAAGCTTATCTGATTCAATCTTGGACTCGAGGACCTTGTTCTTTGTCAAAAGACCTTCCTTCTCAGCATTGACTGCAATCTTTTCCTCTAGTGTGCAGGATAGTTTTTCTGATACTTCCTGATTGTTCTTAATGAGGATTTCATTCTGATTGGAAAGGTCCTTGTTCTGAACTTCAAGTGTTCTGACATTATTCTGAAGATCGACAACATTCTTCTCTAAAAGTCTTATTTTTTCTGAGCCCAATGACATCTGTGAGCTGAGCGCGTTGTTGTCTGAAAGGCACTTCTGATACTGAAGATTCAGGTTAACAAAGTTTCTGTCATTCTCTTCAACTCTCTGTTTTAGAGTTTCAAGTTCTGAATTTCTCTGATTCAAGGCTGAGTTAAGATCCATATTTGTCTTGTTCAGTTCCTGATTTGCCTTAACAAGTTCGAATGCTTTCTTATACAGATCTGAATTTTTTAGATAGAAATAGATGGCGGTAATTAGAACCAGCCCAAAGATAATTACGAAGATTATTGGGTTATTGATGATGTAATCCATTATTAACTCAAGAGTTTTTGTCATATAAAATAATATGTTACTAGTATTTAACCGTCATTACGATGGCTTATATTATAGATATCAGTTCAGATAACATGATAACACGAACACAAAAATGCGCGTTTAAAACGCGCATCTTTATCAGATATCAATGGCTATTTCGTTTTCCACTCTGGCCAGATAATCATGTATTTCTATCTGCGAGCGAATCTGTTTTTCGTTTGGCTCTGCCTGTACGTAATTGTTTACCTGATCCGGATCGACTATTCGAGCCTTTCTGTTATCCTTCTGCTGCAGCAGTAGAATTGACTTGATTCTCTCCTTTAGGACAGGAACAAGAATTCTGGTTCCAACCTCGATTTTCAGATCCAGATTTCGTCTCATCCAGTCTGCAGAACTGATATAGAGTTCTTCATGTCCGCCGTTGTTAAAAAGCATTACACGAGGATGCTCTAAGAATCTGTCCACGATAGAGGTTATATAGATGTTGTCAGAGAGTCCCGGAACACCAGCCTTGATTGAGCACATTCCTCTTACGATACCTCTGATCTTGACTCCGGCCTGACTTGCCTCGTACAGCTTCTCAATAAGATCGATATCGACCAGAGCATTAACCTTAAAGTTAATAGCTGCCTCTTTGCCTTCTTTTGCAAACTCAATTTCACGATCAATCATTGAGGCGATTTTCTCTCGTGCATTTAAAGGTGAAACCAGAAGGTTGTTGAATACAGGTCGAGTATATGGGTATTCAATGAATCTGAAGACATCGTTGACTTCGGAAGTTATCTTCTCATTTGCAGTAAACAGTGCAAAGTCGGTATAGATCTTAGCTGTCTTTTCGTTGAAGTTGCCTGTTCCGATATGTGCATAGCGGATGATCTTGTCGCCCTCATGTCTTGTTACCAGAC
>JAZRAY010000353.1:0-3447 GCA_045634805.1 Succinivibrio sp.
AATAGACATTAGACAATAATTAAAAACGAAACCTAGATAACACTTCATTCAGCTAACTAAGAAGTAAAAAAGAGTCATTAGAAAATGACTCTTAAAAAAATATAATAAGGTATTACAAATTACTTAATTTGCGATAACTAATCTTTTTCTCCAAGCTTAAGCCACAGCTTAGCCAGCTCAAGATTGTCCTCAAAGGTCTGAGCTCCGCCTGTAAAGCCGGACTTATGAATAAAGGTCATATTCTTAAGTCCTGTTGCCTTATCAAGCTCGGTATCGTTAAGTCCTCTCCATGCTGCAGGAGCAGATAGTCTGTTCTTAAAGCGCTGTGCCTTTGACTGAGGCAGGGACTGTACTCGCCATCTCTGGTTTCTGTCTGGATATACTGCAATAAGACAGTCTTTGAAGATCTCTGGATTATTCAGAACAGCACTGGTCCAAGGCAGTCTTTCATGCATAATCAGAATTTCACCGCCAGAGTAGGCTTCAATTACCTTGGCTACACCGCTTTCAGTGTGAAGTGCATTGATTGCCGCATTAAGGAGGATGGTCTTTAGCATCTTAACAGTCTGATTAAAGGACTTGTCCTGCTCGGCTCCTACCTTATTTGGCAGATTCATCATGGCTACGATGAATGGAATATCAGCAGTAGCCTGATAAAGCTCATTTAATCTGTTGACGATAGCTCTTTCACTATCTGTCTTTGGCTCGGTTATCTGATCGACATAGCCTGTAAGCTGACCGTTGTCATTTAAATCAATCATGGTCATGATATCTTCGTCGATACGTACAAATGCACTGTCGATAACCTTTGCTGAAGGGCGGAATTCAAGCTCCTTCTGGGCAACCTTTTTTAGGTACTCGTGTCCGAACTTCTTCCACATCAGACCTGCTGTGGCATATTTGACTCCGTTGTCACGACACAGCTTGAATTCTTTTGAGTGGTGATCAAAGTGTTTGTCATCATTGATATTTGACACATCAATAACGATGTCTGCTTTTTCAAGCTCTACTGGATCACGTGATCTGATGATTGAAGATGTATCAAAAAGGTATGTAAGAATGGCACATGCAGTGGTTTCGTCTGCATGGAAAGTTCCGTCGTGGGTAGCTATTATCATTTCGTCTCCTTAGCTGCGAAAAATTCTATCACAAAAAGAGATGACAAATTGCCAAAAATTGCTATTATGAGCGCACTGTTCACTATTTGTATCGAATTATGTTAAAAGATAGCAAAGTTTATTTGGCTCCCCTTGAGGGACTGGCAGACGGCCCTATGCGTGAGGTTTTATGTGCTCACGGCGGCTATGATCTGTGTTTCTCAGAATTTATCCGTATCACTGATCTGTGTGTTTCAGAGAAAACTCTGATCCGCGAGATCCCTGAGTTTTTAAATGACTGCAAGACTCCAGACGGAACTAATCTGCGTGTGCAGTTTTTAGGAGATAATCCTAAAACTCTGGCTTTATCTGCCGTTAAAGCTCATAAACTCGGAGCAAAATCCATTGATATCAATTTCGGATGCCCTTCAAGATTCGTTCACCATTCAGGAGCTATGCTCTTAAAAGAGCCTGAGCTGATGCATGAGATTATGTGTACAGTTCGTGAGGCACTTCCTCCTGAGTGTGAGCTTTCTGCCAAGGTTAGACTTGGTTTTGCTGATAAGGCAGAGGCTCCTGAGGTGATTAAGGCTGTTGCTGTCGACGGTGTTAAGGAAATTACCGTTCACTGTCGAACCAGAAAGGATTTATACAAGGAAGAGGCTTTAGACTGGTCCTCCATGCGTAATCTTCATGAGCTGGCTCCTAATGCTACTCTTATAGCCAATGGAAACATCAACTCTTTAGAAGATGCTGTAAAGTGCAGGGAAATAACCTTATGCAATGACTTTATGTGCGGAAGAGGCGCTTTTGCCATTCCTAACCTGGGTCATGTGATTAAGGAGGGGGCTGAGCCATTTTCTATTGTTGATATCCTGAAGACAGATGTTGAGGTTATTGAGGTATTTGCCAAATCAAGACCTACCGAGAAGATGGTAATGGATAGAGCCAAGCAGTTTTTAGGTTATGCAAGAGTTCACAGAAGAGAATTAAATCCATTTTTTAAAGTTTTCTGTAAGTGCGTAACTGTAAACGATGGACTAAAATTATTACATGACGAGATAAATCGTGAGGAGCATAATTCTAATGATAATTAAAACTAAACTCGTTTTGTTTTCAGCCGCTCTTTTAGGCTTTGCTGCATATGCAGAAACCCAGATGGCTTATTTTCCTCCAGTTCCTGAATCATGGAATGTAAAGGTTGAGGGTACATCTATTGAGTACTCATCTCCTGTGAACAAGAAGACACAGCCTCAGCCTAAGACCAAGGTTCGTTTTCAGTATACAAAGACCACCCAGGACAAGGATGCAACAACTCTTGCTCAGGAGTACGCCAAAACCAATGAATGTGGAACTCCAAGAGAACAGGGCAAGTCTTTCTTTACAATTTCCTGTCCGAATATAGCAAGAAATGCTGTTATTGTAGGTGAGCCTAACAATATGTATTTCATTGAGTTATCAGGCGAGGTTACAGCAGAGGCAAAGAATCTTATCAATACCTATGTAACTTCAATTGTTAACGGCAAGAGAACCTTTGAGGACAGAGAGATAGGCGAGAAGATTTCCCGTTAATCCGCCAATAACATCACACACTCCAAACTGCTGCTTATAAGGTTTGGAGTTTCTTTATCTGATACTCTGTTTATTATCAATATACTCCGCATTTTTCACGAGGTGATGCAGGAGTATATTATCCGAGTCTGATTAGACTGGTATGCCAGCCAGCCCCAGATCACTAAGATTAGGTGTATTGTTGGTTACTATAGGCTGATCATCATCCTGTATTTCATTGATGATGCTGTCTCTTACAGCTATTGCCGCATCAGAAAATAAAAAAAGTCTCTCTGCAAGCTTTTCTGAATCAAGATCTCTTAAAGGAATTCCTGTAGATAAAATCAGTGCATTATCAAATAATCCAAGATAATTTCCGGAAGTTCCAATTCCGTTAAAAGAGAGCTTTAAGGCGGCTTTTAAAACCGGAGGTGTCAGTTCTGGAATCCTTTCATGATCGATAATGGGTACAAACAAGGTTATGTCGTCTGTTTCTTTTATGTATTTGACGGTAACAAGTAGACCATCCCTCTCCAAAGAAAAGGAATCATCCTGTTCCAGTTCAATCTGCATACCTGATTCTTTGATAAAACTGTCTATAAGCTCTTTAAAATTATTCATAAGCTAACCAAATAATAGAAACAACTTATTTTGAGTATAAGCATTTTTTTCTTTAATAAATCATAATTACTCCATTTCTTTGGAGCTTGTCTAATTGTTGTTAATTAAAATATGCTCGATACCTTAGTGTTTACAGTCTTTTTTGTAATTTTTATCTCAAAATATTTTCAAGATAAAG
>JAZRAY010000354.1:0-2361 GCA_045634805.1 Succinivibrio sp.
TGTTTCTGAAATCAGATATTCAGGGAACAGCCTTTCCTCCATCCTGCTCCTTTCATAAAAGACTTCTGAATAATCTTTTCATAATTCAGACACATAAAAACGTTGAGCTGACACAGAAGCTTGAGTGCATGTCAAAAAGAACCACCAGAGAAAAGCTTATGACGTTTCTGAAACTGGAAAGCCTAAAGCAGGGGACAAAAGAGTTTGATATCAGGCTGGACCGTCAGCAGCTTGCTGATTATCTTGGAATTGAAAGAAGCGCCATGTCTGCAGAACTCTCACGCATGGTAAGAGAAGGTCTTATCCGTACACGAAAGTTCCACTTTGAAATAGTATAGTTTTACCCTTTTAAACATCAGGTTAACTAAACATGTTCAGTTGAGCCACGGATTACAAGCTCGGTTGACAGCAGCACCTCATTAACCTTTAGAGTCTTGCCCTTAATCTTCTCATGAAGCATTTCACAGGCGGTAAAGCCAAGCTTATGCTTAGGCTGATGTACAGAAGTCAATGATGGTCTTACAACCTGACACAGGGAAATGTTGTCAAAACCGATAACCATAAGATCATCAGGAACCTTAAGATCGCTGTATACAGCACGGTTCACCACTGCAGCTGCCAGAACGTCTGAGGCGGCAAAGACCGCATCAGGTTTGTTATCATCGGAAAGCACTCTGCTGATAAGGGTATCGGCCATCTGATATTCAATGTGAGGTACATGCATAATCCACTCATCAGGAATGGAGATATCATCATCTGCCAGAGCATCAAGGAAGCCGCGCAGACGCTCACGGGAGTACTTGTAGCGTTTTGGTCCGTTTAAAAATGCAATCTTTTTTCTGCCAGAGGCTATGAGGTATTTAACGGCATTCTTAGCTGCCATATAGTCATCAATACTTACGTAAGGAAGAGTTGAGCGTTCATTGAACTCACAGCACTGTACCACAGGCACCACAGCGTTAATCATGTACAGAAGATCTGATGGAACCTGACTTAAGGTGATAATGCCCTTAACCTTGGCAACTTTCACCATCTTTATGAAATCTTCGATATTATTCTCATCAAGTCTGGTGTAGTTTAAGAGAGTGTAATATCCGTTGGAATCGGCAGAGCTGGTTATACCTTCAATAACTTCCTCATAGAATGGATTAGTACCATGAGGGAAGTTAATAAGAATTATTTCCTTAGGCTCTTTGTTGAATATCTCATCCAGATCATAGCCCATCTCCTTCATGGTGGACTTGATCTTCTCTAAAGACTCTTCACTTAAAAGTTCGGGATGATTGATAGCGCGGGAAACACTTGCTGGAGATACTCCTGCCAGTTTTGCAATCTCATGTGTCTTATAGCGTGTGTTTCTCATTTGTGTCCCCAGTCTGTTCTTATTGATTATGTATTTACTTGTCTAAAATAATGTCGTCTATTATAAAACAAAAAAAGACATCATATTCTACAAAATGTTTCATATTATTTCATAATTCTGACCTTCTCTTCACAAACTGTGATTTACAGCCAATTATCAGATTATTTCAATTGTAAAAGTATTTCCTAAAAATTATATTTACTGAAAATCTTATGAAATTGTTTCAGTATATTTCAGAAAGAATACAGAAAAACAATCAGACAAACACAAGGTGATTTTATGTTGAATGTAGGAATAATCGGTTGTGGCAAGATCGCTCAGATCCGTCATATTCCAGAATATCTTAACAACAAGAACGTCAGAATTACCTCTTTCTTCGATTTAAACAAGGAAAGAGCTCAGTCTCTTGCAGAGAAGTATCAGGGAAAGGCTTACGAATCTCTAGATGAAATGCTATCTGATCCAAAGCTTGATGCTGTAAGTATCTGCAGTGCCAATACAGTTCATGCAGAGCATGCCATCAAGGCTTTAGAGAATCATAAGCATGTGCTTTTAGAAAAGCCAATGGCTACAAAGCTTGAAGACTGCCTGAAGATTGTAGAGCTTGCAGAAAAGAATAATCTAAAGCTCATGATTGATCAGAACCAGCGACTTGCCAAGGCACATGTTAAGGCAAAAGAGCTGATTGAAAAGGGCGAGATTGGAAAGATTATCTCCTTTAGAACCACCTTCGGTCACGGCGGCCCTGAAACCTGGAGTGTTGATCCTGGTATCACCAGCTGGTTCTTTGACAAGAACCGTTCTGCAATGGGCGCCTTAGGTGATCTTGGTGTTCACAAGACAGACCTTATTTCATACCTTGTCGGCTCAAAGATTAAAGCCGTAACAGCAAAGATTGCAACCATTGATAAGAAAGATGCCCAGGGCAATCCAGTAAGTGTTGATGACAATGCCTTCTGTATCTATGAGATGGAGAACGGTGTTATCGGCACCATGAC
>JAZRAY010000355.1:0-11012 GCA_045634805.1 Succinivibrio sp.
ATTAACTCAGCAAAAGATGATGCTGCAGGTTTACAGATTTCAGACCGATTAACCTCTCATATCAATGGTTATAATCAGGGTAACCGTAATGCCAGTGATGGTCTTGCAGTAGCTCAGACTGCTGAAGGAGCAATGGACGAAATCACCAACATGCTACAGCGTGTTCGTACTCTAGCAGTTCAGGCATCAAACGGTACCTTAACCACAACAGACCGTAACGCTATTTCAACCGAAGTTAAAGAGTTACAGGCAGAAATTACCCGTATTGCATGTCATACCACCTTCGGTGGCGCTCAGATTCTGAGAGGTATGAACTCAACTGGTTCAACCTTAGTTCAGGCATCAGGTACTACTAATGCTGGTAAGATTACCATTCACGTAGGTTCAATGAAGGATCAGGTTGTTAACATGTCCTTCTCTCAGGATATGAAGGCCGACTCTCTAGGTGTAGATTCAGTTAGCTTAAAAGTTACAACAGCAACCGATGCTGAAAACGCAATCTCATCTATTGACTGTGCATTAAAGCTTGTAGACAGTGCAAGAGCTCAGCTTGGTGCTTCTCAGAACCGTCTAGAGTCAACCATCAGAAATCAGTCATCAATTTCTGAGAACCTGTCAGATGCTCGTTCAAGAATTCGTGATACTGATTACGCTGAGGAAGCTTCTAACCTGTCACAGCAGTCAATTATTCAGCAGGCTGCAACCTCAATGCTGACACAGGCTAATGCAAGACCTCAGATTGCACTAAGCTTACTAGGCTAATCTTAAAGCTCTAGTCCCAATCCCATATCCTCCTGCGGGGGATTGGGATTAGTTTTCCAACCTCAGTTTATCTGAGGTTTTTTTATTTTTCTCTAAATAAAATCTAGCTTCTGCCGTAAACATATATATAAGGGTATCGCAAGGAATATAGTCGTGTTAACTTCCAATATAAGAAATCAGTATCTTGTAGATGAAATGCAGTTAGGCGAGCGTCTTAATCAGGACGTTCACTCCAACAATCATGCTGATTTTTCTCTTATGCTGGCTATGCTTTCCCATGACCTTACAGATCATCCTTTATACAATCCTAAAGTGACTGAAGAAAAAGATGTAAATTTAAGAAAGAAATTTCATCTTTTGCCTGAACAGAAAAAATATGCTCAAGCTGATGATTTTGACAGAGCTCAGTTTTTAACAGAGTCATTTTCTTCGGAAGGAATCACTCAAGTATTCCTGGCTCAGTGCATAAGAAAAGAACCTCTAACTCCTTTCCAGAGAGAGTTGGCTCCAGAAGTTTTTGGAGAACTCCCTCCTTTAAAACAGGAAAAACTGAGAAAGGAATATGAAGGTAAGGCTTTATCTTATGAAGAAATCCATGAGACAGGCGATGGCTTTGATGTTCTGGATGAGATTCAGGCTAGTCGTATTCAGTTACAAATCAGCACTCAAGTCTAATTTTTAATAAATTATCTAATATTTCTCTTTTGACGTTATTAGTGTAACCTTTTCTTTTTTAATGCAATTAATTCTTAATAATAAAAAATTGCATTTTTTTGTAAAAAAATTGCCTAAAAGCATCAATCGGGATACTACACTTATAGTATAATGTGCAAAATTTTGTTTAATAAAGTGTGATAATTGGGGAACTACATGGCTGTTTTTGAAGAAGCGTTAAAATACTTTCCGGACATTTCTGACGGAATAACATACTGTCCGGTTAAGGGCGTTCACTATTTTAAAGAGTCCTTCCACAGAAATGCTGAACCAAGCGTTTATCCAGCAGGATTATGCATAATGTTCAGTGGCGCAAAGATTTTAACAATGGATGATATTTCCTTCAAATATAGTGGAGGAGAATACGTTGTATGTTCTATGACAATGCCTCTTAACTGTGAAATCTGCGCTAATAATGAGGAACCTGTAAAAGGTATATTCATTGGATTTACTATTACAGAGATTCGCGAGCTTGTTGAAGAAATGGGACTTATCGACTCATTCCAGAAAATGGATCTCAAGGTCGTTCCTCAGCCATTTGGCCCTTCAGTCATGTCTGATTCATTCAGAGGCTCTATTGTTAGATTCTTAGAGTGTCTGAGAAATGAACAGGATGCTCGCATATTAGGTGAAACTCTAAAGAGAGAAGTTTTATATAGAGCATTAACCGGTGAGCAGTCAGAACTTTTATACAAGATTGCTTTGAACTCTGGTCCATTGGCTCTGGTATCCAATATTATTGGTATTATCCAAAATAATTACAACAAGGATCTAGATATTAATAAGTTAGCTGAAGATGCTCATTTAAGTGTATCTTCATTCTATCGTATCTTTAGACAGATTACTTCAGATACACCTATCCAGTATATTAAGAAGCTTCGTTTGAACAGAGCAAAAGACCTGATTGTGTCAAAGAATGTAAAAGCTTATGTTGCTGCCTTTGAAGTTGGATACGAGAGTGTGTCTCAGTTCAGCCGAGAATTTAAGCGTTATTTTGGTGTTACACCAGCTGCTTTTAAGGTTAATTAAAAGATTTAGATAAAACAAAAGGGAGATTTTTTAAATCTCCCTTCTTTTTTATAAACTATTAACAGTGAAACTGTATATTAGTTCATTGCCTTAATCTTAGCTGCTAACTTGCTCTTATGACGAGCTGCCTTATTCTTGTGAATAAGACCCTTGCCTGCAGCACGGTCTAGAACTGGCTCAGCTAATGCAAATGCAGCCTTAGCCTCGTCCTTGTTACCAGCCATAACAGCCTTAAGTACGTTCTTTACTAAAGTGCGCATCTTAGAACGTGCAGCAACATTGTGCTGACGAGCCTTCTCAGAAATTAAAACGCGCTTCTTTGCAGATTTAATATTTGGCACAGATAGCTCCTGAAATCTTAAAAAATTACCACCAAATTTTCATAGTGGTGAATAATCGCAGTATTCTATCAATTTTTTTTTCAAATTTAAAGTAGAACACCAAAAATTGTCCCATATTCTACAATACTTTTTCAGTACAGATCCAACATATATATGGTCAATTTTATAACTAAATGAAAAATAATATATTTTTGTAATAACGAAAAAACCGTGATGTACACTCAGTTTTAATATATAATTAACACTTTATAAGTGTTTTGTAACATTTTTATTATAACTACAATTAACGGTTTATTTGATGCGTCTTATTCGTTGTCTTTCTGATTTTAAAGGAACTCCAAACGGAGTAGCCATTGCAATTGGAAATTTTGACGGATTTCATAAGGGGCATCAGGCTGTAATTGAGTGTATGAAAGAAAAGGCCGAGAGACTAAACCTCGTGCCTGCTGTCATGATTTTTGAACCTCAGCCTCTGGAATATTTTTCCAAGGACAAATCTCCAGCTAGAATCTCATCACTTAGAGATAAACTTCTTGCACTCAAGTCTGCAGGTGTACAACTTGTTTTTTGTATGAAATTCAATGCTGATTTCGCTGCAATGAGCGCCCATGATTATGTTATTGAACTTCTGGGGAAAAAACTAGGAGTTAAAAGCGTAACCGTAGGTACCTTGTTCAATTTTGGTCAAGGTGGAAAATCCACAATTGATGATTTAAAAAAAATTGGATCATCAATTGGAATGGAAGCAAGTGCAATAGACGGTGTGGACCTGAATGGGGAACGCATTTCAAGTACTAAAATCAGAGAGTATTTGTTTAAAGGTCAGCTGGATCAGGCAAAAGAAGCCCTAGGCAGATATTATTCAATGTCAGGGATTGTGGTTCATGGAAATCGTATTGGCAGAGATTTAGGATTTCCAACTGCAAACATGAATGTAAATCGCAGAATAAGCCCTTTAAAAGGAGTGTATGCGGTTAAAGTTTCAACCAGATTTGGTTTAAAAGATGGAATGGCTAATGTAGGTGTTCGTCCTACTGTTGTGCCAAATCAGACTAAGGCAATTCTGGAAGTGAATATCTTTGATTTCGATAAAGACCTGTATGGTCAGAGTATCAGGGTCTTTTTTATAAAGAAAATCAGAGATGAGATGAAATTTGATGATATAGAGATCCTAAAAGAGCAACTAAAAAAAGATAAAATTTTTGCTCAGGAATTCCTCTTAAATCATAATGTTAACGAATTTTAATTTTTGTTTTTGGTAGACAGGAAAATGGCTGATTATAAAAATACTTTAAACCTTCCAAATACAGACTTTCCTATGCGAGGCAATCTTGCTCAGAGAGAGCCTGGAATGTTGATGGATTGGGAAAAGCGTTGTCTTTATAAGAAAATTCGCACAGCACGTGCTGGTGCCAACATGTTTATTCTTCATGATGGTCCTCCATATGCTAACGGCAATATTCATATTGGACACTCAATTAATAAGGTTTTAAAGGATATTATTATTAAGTCAAAGACCTTATCAGGATTTGATTCTCCTTATATTCCTGGTTGGGACTGTCATGGTTTACCAATTGAAGTAAAAGTTGAGAGCTTAATTGGAAAGCCTGGCGCAAAAGTGGATGCCGCAACCTTCAGAAAAGAGTGCAGAAAGTATGCTGCAAGTCAGGTTGAAGGCCAGAAAAAGGATTTTAAGCGTCTTGGCGTATTAGGTGATTGGGATAATCCTTATCTGACCATGAATTACAAAACTGAAGCTGATACTTTAAGAGCTTTAGGTAAGGTTATTGCTAATGGTCATTTTGTAAGAGGTTTAAAGCCTGTTTACTGGTGTATGGATTGTCAGTCAGCTTTAGCTGAAGCTGAGGTTGAGTATGCTGATGTTAAGTCAGATTCAATCTACGTCCGTTTTGCTTCAACTGATGATGACAAGATTCTAAATACCTTTAATGCTCAGGGTAAAGGTCAGGGTCCAATCTACTGTGTAATCTGGACCACAACTCCTTGGACACTTCCTGCTAACAGAGCAATCTGTCTGAATGAGCAGTTAAAGTACAGCCTGGTTCAGGTTGAGACTGATCGCGGTGCAGAACGTTTTATCATGGCATCAGATCTTGTTGAAACCGTAATGAACAGCTGCGGAATTGAAAAGTATGAACAGATTGGTGATGAGGTTTCAGGAAAGGCTCTTGAGCTTATGAAGTTTAAGCATCCATTCCTAAACATTGAATCAACTGTTATTTTAGGTGCTCATGTTACCTTAGAGGCTGGTACCGGATGTGTTCACACTGCTGGTGGTCATGGTCTTGACGATTACAATGTAAGTACAAAATATGGTATCGAAATCTACAACCCAGTTGGCCCAGATGGCTGCTTTAAGGAGGATGTAGAATTCTTTGCCGGATTAAATGTATTAAAGGCAAATCCTAAGGTTATCGAGGTTCTAAAGGAAAAGGGTGCTTTAGTAAAAGCTATTTCTATTACTCATAGCTATCCTCACTGCTGGCGTCATAAGACTCCAGTTATCTTCCGTGCTACTCCTCAGTGGTTCATTTCAATGGATGGAAAGGGCCTGAGAAGCAGAGCTTTAGAAGAGATTGCTAAGACCAAGTGGATCCCTGCATGGGGCCAGAACCGTATCGAGGCAATGGTTAAACAGCGTACAGACTGGTGTATTTCTCGTCAGAGAACCTGGGGTATGCCATGTGCTGTTCTAATTAATAATGAGACCAACGAGATTCATCCTGATACACCAGCAATCATTGAAAAGGTTGCTAAGGCTGTAGAAAAGGACGGTATTCAGGCATGGTGGGATCTGAAGGTTGAAGATCTGATCGGACCTGAAGAGGCTAAACTTTACCATAAAGATCCAAACACTCTGGATGTATGGTTTGATTCTGGTTCAACTCAGTTCAGCGTTGTTGATCAGCGTGAAGAATTCAAGGGACACAGCGCTGATTTATATCTAGAAGGTTCTGATCAGCACCGTGGCTGGTTTATGTCTTCTCTGATGCTTTCAGTTGCAACCAAGGATAAGGCTCCATACAAGGAAGTTCTGACTCATGGCTTTACAGTTGATGGTCAGGGCAGAAAGATGTCTAAGTCATTAGGTAACGTAATTGCTCCTCAGGAAGTAATCGATAAGCTTGGTGCTGACGTTCTTCGTTTATGGATTGCATCTAATGATTACACCGGTGATATGGCTGTTTCTCATGAAATCTTCAAGAGATCTTCTGATGCATATCGTCGCGTAAGAAATACTGTTCGATTCCTACTTGCAAATCTGAACGGATTTAATCCTGAGACTGATATGGTTCCATTTAACTCAATGGTTGAACTTGATAAGTGGGCTGTATCATTAGCATCTAAGACTCAGAAAGAGGTTGTAGCATGCTATGACGAGTACGACTTCCATAAGGTTGTTCAGATTCTGATGAATTTCTGCTCTATTGAGTTAGGTTCATTCTATCTGGATATTATTAAGGATCGTCAGTACACAGCTAAAGCTAACAGTGCTGCTCGTCGTTCATGTCAGACCGCTCTATATCTGATTGCTGAATCACTGATTCGCTGGATTGCTCCTATCCTGTCATTTACTGCTCAGGAAGCTTGGGAAGCAATGCCAGGTAAGAGAGATGAATTTGTATTTACTTCAACCTGGTTCAACAAGCTAGAAGAGTTAGATGAGTCTTCAGAGTTTAACTCAGAGTACTGGAACAGAATGCTGAACTTCAGAAACGAAGCTAATAAGGCTATTGAAACAGCAAGAAACAATGGTGTTATTGGTGGTTCTCTTGAAGCTGATGTTAAGATCTTCGCAAAGGGCCAGTTATTTGATGATCTGAAGAAACTAGAGAAAGAGCTATGTTTCGTTCTGATTACTTCAAAGACTGTAATCACTGACGAAGAGGCTCCTTCAGATGCATTCAAGTCTGAAATCCTTGATTGTGCATTTACAGTTACCAAATCTACTGCCAAGAAATGTGAAAGATGCTGGCACTATGAGGATGCTGTGGACGCTGATCCTGAGTATCCAGGCTTATGCCCAAGATGTATTGAGAACATCAAGTCAAATGGTGAAGTAAGACGTTTCGCATAAAGTATGACTTCATTATTTTCTAAAGAAAACGGAAGCAAGTTCCTTTTATGGAGCTTGCTTGTAATTGTTCTAGATCAGTTAACCAAGTACTGGATCAGTTCATCAATCCCTGTAGATACTGTAGGTTACAGAGTAGCTTCTTTTTTCAGCATCGTTCATGTCTGGAACGAAGGTGCAGCGTTTAGTTTTCTTGCATCTATGGGTGGTTGGCAGCGTTATTTCTTTATGGGAATAGCGGTAATAATCTGTGCTGTACTTTTATTCTGTCTTTTAAGAACCTCCAAAGAGAAAAAGTGGACTTGTCTTGCTATTTCTCTTGTTATTGGCGGTGCTCTAGGAAATCTTATTGACAGAATTCTATGGTCACATGTTATTGATTTTTTACTGTTTTATATAAAAACTGATTCATTTTTCTACGCATATCCAGCATTCAATGTAGCCGATATTGCTGTCTGCTGTGGCGCAGGATTGCTCATCATTATAGGATTTTTAGGAAAAGAAGATCCTATAAAAAAATAGGAACTATATATGTCTTTTTCTTTAAAAATTGCTAAATCCCGCGGCATGTGTGCGGGAGTTGAAAGAGCGATTCAAACTGTAAAGAATGCTATTCTGAAATTCCCTGAAAAGGAAGTTTTCGTTCTTCATGAAGTTGTCCACAATAAACATGTTGTGGATGACTTACGTTCTGAAGGTGCACACTTCGTTGATTCATTAGATGAAGTTCCTGACAATTCCGTTCTGATTTTCTCTGCTCATGGTGTTGGTATCAGTACTTTCGAGGCTGCCAAGGCAAGAGACCTTACAATTATTGATGCTACATGTCCGGTTGTCAGCGTTATTCATAAAAAGATGAATAAGGCTGGTTTAAAAGGTATGGATGCAGTTGTGATTGGACATAAAGGTCATCAGGAAGTTGTTGGCACAATTGGCCAGTATACTGGTGATGTATCAAAGGTTCACATAATCATTAGTGCAGATGATGTTTCATCACTTAATATTGACGGGGATAATGCAATGTTTGCAACCCAGACTACTTTAAGTATTGATGAAACAAAACTCACGGTTGAAGCTTTAAAGAAGAAATATCCAAATATTCAGGGACCAAAAGCTGATGATACCTGCAGAGCTACTCAGGTAAGGCAGAATGCTGTAAAAGAACTGGCTCGCGCCTGTGATTTAGTCCTGATCGCGGGCTCAGCAAACTCCTCAAATTCTAATCGATTAAAAGAAGTTGCCCTAAATGAGGGAGCTTTAGCCTATTTAATCGATGATAGTTCACAAATTGAAATTTCATGGTTTAATAATATAACGACTGTTGGCCTGAGTGCTGGCGCATCTGCTCCTCAGTATGTTGTAGATGAGATCGTTGATTATTTAAAACAAAATGGAGCTTCCTCTGTTGAAGAAGTAGGTAGTGACTTAAAAGAGAAAAGTTTCCCATTACCTCAGGAAGTTCATTTATAACAGGCAAGATAAAACAGTTAGCCATATTTTTATGGCTATATTTTGTTTTCGGAGTTTAAATGAAAGATTCAACTTTGTGTATTCATGCTGGTTATTCTCCTAAAAATGGTGAACCAAGTGCAATGCCAATTGTTCAGAGTACAACCTTCAGATACGAGAGTACACAAGCAATTGCAGATCTGTTTGATTTAAAGAGTAATGGTTATTTCTATTCTCGTCTGGCAAATCCTACCTGTGGCTTTGTTGAAGAGCGCTTAGCTAAACTTGAAGGCGGTGTTGGTGCAATGCTGACTTCTTCAGGTCAGGCTGCAACACTAACTGCTGTTCTAACAATCGCGAAGGCTGGTGACCATATTCTGTGCTCATCTACAGTATATGGCGGTACATTCAACCTTATGGCTGTTACCTTCAAGAGAATGGGCATCGATGTAACATTCTTCGAGCCTGAAGAAACCGATGAGCAGGTTGAAGCTAAGATTAAGCCTCAGACTAAGGCTATTTTTGGCGAGACATTAGCAAATCCTGCACTTGCCGTGTTCGATATTGAACGTTATGCTGCTATTGCACATAAACATGAAATTCCTCTGATTATTGATAATACCTTTGCAACTCCAATTCTATGTAAGCCATTTAATTTTGGTGCCGATATTGTTATTCATTCAACAACCAAGTACCTAGATGGTCATGCTGTACAGGTTGGTGGAGCTATCGTTGATAGCGGTAATTTTGATTGGGCAAAATCTTCAAAATTCCCAGAGTTTACAACTCCAGATGAGTCTTATCATGGACTTGTATATACTCAGGCATTTGGAAAGGCTGCTTTCATTGTGAAAGCTAGAGCTCAGATTATGCGTGATTTAGGTGTATGCCAGACAGCTCAGGCTGCATTCTATATCAATCTTGGTATTGAAACTCTACCATTACGTATTCGCAAACATTCTGAGAATGCTTTAAAGGTTGCTGAATACCTCTCAAAGAATGAGAAGATCTCAAGAGTTATCTATCCTGGTCTAAAATCTGATCCATACTATGCTCTTGGACAGAAGTACATGACTGATGGTCTATGTTCGGGTGTTATGTCTATTGAATTAAAGGGTGGAAGAGAAGCTGGTGCTAAGTTCATTGATAACGTTAAGCTTGCTTCTCCTGAGGTTCATGTGGCTGATATCAAGACTTGTCTGCTTCATCCAGCAACAGCTACTCATCGTCAGCTTTCTGATGAGCAGCTAAAGGAATGCGGTATCACTCCAGGTCTAGTTAGACTATCTGTTGGTCTTGAAGACGTTGAGGATATTATTGCTGATATTCAGCAGGCTTTAGATAAGATCTAATCTATTTCCAGATAAGTGGAGGCTCTCTTGTCTCCACTTGTAATTACAAATTCTCCTGTCTCAATTCCCAATCCAGCCAGTTCATAGATTCTTACGTGTCCAATAGTTACGCCACTACACTGTAGAGTTCGTCTTTTTGATATGTACGCATCTGTTAGTTTTGCTCCGTTAATAGTGGCATGGATTGGTGTTCCAAAACCTAATACGTATGTTTCTACAGAGGTATTGTTAACTTTTCTGATACCTACAGCCAATACTTTTTCAACATTTCTGATTCTAAGTTTATAGTACTTAGAACATAGATAAGGATCTGTGTATGCGATACATTCCGAATTAAAAAATACGCATAAAAGAATGAATGCTGTTATTCTTTTAGCTTTAATACAATCTAGAATCTTATTTATCAAATTTCTGTTCATGATTTTATGAATACTGTTTCTCAAATTTCTTAACAGGATCATCGTATTCTTTTGTAATAAAGTTCAATTCGTTAGGAAGAACAGGGGCTTCACAGTGAGGCATATCTTTTCCAACTTTACCATCTGGATAGTATTTTCTATGTTCTCCCATGATGTAATCTGGAAGATGATTAAACAATTCTGGAGCTTCAGAAAGAAAATCGCAGATTACATTTGCCACTTTGTAATACTCTTCAATGCATTTTCTTTCGTCGTTGAATGCGTAAGCTACACGACAGAGCGTTATAAAAAAGGATTGTAAAGATCCTTCAAGGCATTCTGCAATGTATCTATCTTCCTTTTCAAAGGTCATATTATAGATTTTTTCAGATATATCCTGCATAGAAAATACACAATCTATTCTTGAGTGTTTCTCTTTTAATAAGGTCTGACGTATATCCTCACATAACGTCCTAAATTTATTACAGTCAAACAGTTTCTTAATTTGTTCTCTTGTAATATCAAAACTCTTGGTTTTGTCTTTTTCCATATAAGACAGGAAGTCTTTTTTATCTAAATCAGGCAGACGCTCAAATTTATCTTTTAGATTTTCACTGTGAGTAGGAATTGTATTTCTAATTTTTGCTCCGTCTGAACAGTTATGACAAACTATACCTGAACAGTTGATTAGTTGGTCGTTCACAAGAGTTTCACCAATATATTTATTAGAGATTTCGTAGTAATAACCGGTTAAACATTCTCCTCCAAAGTTTCCCTCAACCACTTTTTCTGTAGTATATGAAGGTGAATTCTCTGAAGTTCCTCTCTTCTTGTATAGCGTTGTATATTGAGAGTGAATTGATTCAGTGCC
>JAZRAY010000356.1:0-16052 GCA_045634805.1 Succinivibrio sp.
AGTGCAACATAACCATATACGGTAGACCATAGAGCCTGACCATAGAAAGGAAGAATTACACGAGCAACCTTGCCGTTTTCATCCTTTGCGAAGTATACAGGCATGTACTTAGCGCGGCTTAAGATACCTGCAACGTCACGGTCCTTAGGAATCTTAACTGATGAAGCTGGCTTCTTAGCTAGTGAAGCGAAGTTATAGCCCTCAATCTGAGAAGCTGGAACAACGTCATCAGCCAGTGAACCGGTTTCAACATCAATCAGATGTGATTCGATATGCTCCTTGAAGGTCTTGGCAACAGAGCCTTTAACCTCAAAGCCAGAAACCTTCAGAATATTTACCTGACGGTCATTTGCAACAGCAGCAGCCTTGAATGGGTCTAATGCTACAACAGCAGATGAAACTAGCACTGAGCATACCAAGCAGAAGGTAACAATGATAACAAAGGTACCTAATACTGAGTCTTTATTAAGCTTTGACACGGGCAGCTCTCCTCTTAATATCGCGTGAAGTTGCTAGGTAGTCAAATAAAGGAGCCCAGCAGTTAGCGAACAGAATAGCAAGCATCATACCTTCTGGGTAAGCTGGATTTACGGTACGGATTAGGATAACCATAATACCAATCAGTACACCGAATGCCCACTTGCCTTTGTTGGTGAATGAGCTTGATACAGGATCGGTTGCCATAAATACAGTACCGAAGGCAAAACCACCTAGAACAGCGTGCCATGCAAATGGCATTGAGAACATGTTATTGGTTACTGAACCAATTGAGTTGAACAATGTTGCTGTCAGGAAGGCGCCGATTAGGATACCAGCCATAATACGGAATGAAGCAACACCGGTTGCAAGGATGATAGCAGCACCAACAAGAATCATTGCTGTTGAGCCTTCACCGATTGAACCAGGGATATTACCTAGGAATGCGTCCATCCAGTTGATTGCATTACCAGCTGCGTCAACAAGTGCCTTCTCACCACCTGAAGCCCACTGAGCCAGAGGAGTTGCACCTGAGAAACCGTCTACTGGAATCCAGCAGTTGGTACCAGAAATTGATGCAGGATATGCGAAGAATAGGAAAGCACGACCGCATAGAGCAGGGTTTACGAAGTTTCTGCCAGTACCACCGAATACTTCTTTACCGATTAGAACACCGAAAGAAATACCTAAAGCAGCCTGCCATAATGGCATGGTTGGTGGAACAACTAGAGCGAACACGATAGAAGTTACGAAGAAACCTTCGTTAATTTCGTGGTGACGAACTAGACAGAACAGAACTTCCCAGAAACCACCTACAGCGAATACAACGATGTAAATTGGCAGGAAGTAAACTGCACCAATTACCATCTTTGAATATAGACCAGCATCAGTACCCAGTGAAGCACCGAATATCTGTGCTAATGCATAGTGCCAGTCAGCGCTGATTAGGCTGTAGCTCTGTGAAGCGATATCCATAGCATTTGGTAGAGAGGCAATAGCAGCTACTGTCTGATTACCAATGTTATAGAAACCCCAGAACATAGCAGGGAAAACTGCGATCCATACGATAATCATGATACGCTTGAAATCAGCGAAATCACGAACGTGGGTTCTGCCAGTTGTTACACGGCCTGAACTGTATAAGAAAGTGAAAGTACCTTCATATAAAGGATAGAACCATGATAATAGTCCACCTTTAGTAAATAGAAGGGAGAATTTCTTTAATGCATCTAATAACACTTATTAACCCTCCACTTCGATCTTGGTTAAGCTTCTGCGAAGCAATGGACCGAAGTCATTTTTGCCTGGGCAAACATAAGTAGCCAATGCAATGTCTTCTTCAGAAAATTCAAGAATACCTAAAAGCTTTGCCTGGTCGGTATCATTCATATCGATTGCTCTACATAACATAATAGCTTCTACATCATATGGAGCAAGAACCTTCTCGTAGCAACCGATTGGAAGGATTGAACGAGGGCCACCATTTAAAGCGGTATTGAAAATATAAGAACTTGGTTTGATAAAGTTTGCAAGGAATGCGCGGGTTGCTGAGTGGCGACGTGCACCTAGGCCCATCCAGTTTGCAAGGAAGAACTCGTTGTTCTTGCCTTCTTCCAGAAGAGCGATTCCCTGATGATATCTACCCATGTATGCATATGGACCAACTGCGATGTTACCCCATAGTACAGTTCCAGAAATTACGCGAACGCCTGAAGCTGAAGGAAGGATTTCATCTGCAACAAGTTCAGCAGTTGATGCACCCATTAGGGTCTTTACTAAACGAGGATTCTTAGCCTGAGGACCAGCAATTGAAATAACGCGGGCGTTATATAGTTCACCTTCAACGAACAGGTGACCAATTGCAATCACATCCTGATAGCCAATGTGCCATACAGTCTTGGTCTCTGATACAGGATCAAGATTGTGGATGTGAACACCAGCTAAACCAGCTGGATGCTGACCTACGAAGGTTTCCTCTTGTACATTTGGTACGTTTACAGAAGGAAGCTCATAAGCACCCTTACATACGTATACCTTGAAATCGCCTATGCGGCTTAATACCTTAAGACCATCAGCGAAAGCCTGAGCTTCTGCATCGATGATTACTTTAGGATCAGCAGCAAGAGGATTGGTATCCATAGCTGTTACGAAAATTGAATGAGGTAGTGAGCCGATAGCAGGTACCTTATCATAAGGACGAGTGCGGAATGCTGTCCACATACCAGACTCAACAAGCTCATCAATAACTTCTTTTGAGGACAGGCCTAACAGGTTGTCAGAGCTGGTTTTCTTAAACTCAACGCTTTCACCGTTAGGATCTACTTCAATTACTAATGACTGGAAAGCACGACGCTCGCCTCTGTTAACAGCTACAACTGTACCTGCTGCAGGAGCGGTGAAACGTGTTCCAGGATTTTTCTTATCTTCAAAGAGAACCTGACCTTTCTTGACTTTCTGACCAGCTTCAACAGCCATTGATGGACGAAGACCAACGTAATCAGTGCCGATTAAAGCAACATGCTTAACCTGTGGTCCCTCATTCACCGACTGTTCAGGCTTGCCGCCAATAGGCAGATCCAATCCTTTTTTGATGTTAATCATAGACGGTTCCAATAAATTTAATTAAGGAGACTTATCCTAGTTACCTACATGCCAATGACACAAAAAAACATGACTTTTTTTAATTAAAAAAAATCACATTTTCTATGCAGGCAAGTGTTCGCAATGATTTTAGCATTTATGAGAAGTGTTTTCCATTTTAGATACCAATTAAATAACTTTTAATCTTAAATGTTAGATTTAGGTCTAAAAGTGAAAACAATTTTCTTATCACAAATTGTTTAAAAAGAATAATTCCTATTTTAAAAACAGCAATTTTTTGAGGATTTTTTATGTCAAAAACCTGATGCAGGTTACAGAATTGAAGTGTTTATCCCAAACAGACCAAAAATGATAATGATTAGTCTGTGGTTTCAGAATTGAATGGTGCAACCTTAAACAGCAGAAGCATTCCAGGTATAGCCAAAACAGTGCACAGATAGAAGAAGTTCTCCCATCCTAATGATTCAACAAGATAGCCTGTGGTTGCATTACAGAAGGTACGAGGCACTGCGCTTAGGGAAGTAAGAAGTGCAAACTGGGTTGCAGCATAGGCTTTTGAGGTTTTTGCAGAAATAAATGCCACAAAGGCGGCTGTGCCAAGACCTGCGCCAAGGTATTCGGCAATAATTACAGCAGCAAGCAGCCAGATTGAAGGAGATACAGTACTCCCCTCCCCCACATGCGCTAAAAGAGCATAGCCTAGAATTGTAATCAGCTGACCAAAACCAAATACCCACAAAGCCTTGTTGATTCCGATCTTAAGCATAATGACACCGCCGATGATACCGCCGATAATCATTGACCAGATACCGCAGTTCTTTGCTACAAGACCGATTGTCAGAAGATCATAATGCATATCTATATAGAAAGGTGTGGCCAGGGCGGTTGCCATGGAGTCACCAAGCTTATAGCAGAACACAAACAGAATCACCAAAAGCAGAGACTTCAGACCCTTACGGGTTATAAACTCTCTGAATGGCTCTACCACAGCTTCTCTTAAATTACGTGGAGCATTGATTGATAAAGGCTCCTTTAGGAAGAAGGATAGAATCAGACAAGGGATCATGAAGGAGGCGGTAATGTAGAAAACCATCTCCCAGGAAATAAACTCAGCAAGAATTAGGGATAAACCTGCAGGGATCAGACTTGATGCTCTGGATGCGGCAATGAAAAGAGAGGTTCCAAGACCAAGCTCATTGTCGGCTAAAATCTCTCTACGGTATGCATCAATAACAATATCCTGAGTTGCTGAACTGAAGGACAGAATCAGGGTTATGACTGCAATAACCATGGTCTGATTCTTTGCATCAAACAGACCTATTACAAAAATTGATGCAAAAACAAAGATCTGAGAGAGGATAATCCAGCCGCGACGTCTGCCGATTCCGAATGGATTGTAGCGATCAACCAGAGGAGCCCAGACAAATTTCCAGGTATAAGGGAATGAAGCTAAAGAGAAAAGTCCGATTTCCTTTAAATCAACGCCTTCCTTTCTAAGATAGGCGCCAATCAGAGTCAGGACTACAAATAAAGGCATTCCCGACGCAAAGCCCAAACACAGACAAAGGCCCATTTTTATGGAAAAAATCTGGCGAATAAGTGTTTTTCTTTGCTCTGACAGAATGCTCAATTTTATCTCTCTTAACTAGTCTCTGAAGTTCTCGTACTGTAATGGCTGCTCAATCTTGCTTTCACGTACAAGAGCAATAGTTGCCTGCAGATCATCACGCTTCTTTCCGGTTACACGGATAATGTCGTCGTTGATCTTTGCATCAACCTTCAGTTTTGCATCCTTGATGATTTTGATAATCTTCTTGGCAAGCTCTTTATCAATGCCTTCCTTGAAGGTTACATTCTGAATTGATTTCTTACCTGAACGGGTGATTTCAGAAAACTCTGCTGCGGTAGCCTCAATATTGCGCTTAACAAGCTTCATTCTCAGAATCTCGTCCATCTGCTGAACCTGAAATTCCTCATCAGCTTCAACCTTAACAGTGTTCTTGGTCTTGTCAAAGTTGTATGAAGCCTCAACGCCTCTGAAATCATAACGGGTCTGAAGCTCACGGTTGGCGTTATCAACGGCATTCTGAACTTCGTCTTTTTTCAGCTTAGAAACAATATCAAATGATGGCATAGTTAAGTTATCCTTCAATTAGATTTAGAATAGTCTTTTCAATATGAGAAACGTCAAGTCCCTGTTCAGCTAGAAGCTCATCTCGCTTGCCTTCAGGAATAAACTCGTCGCCTAAACCCAGTGTTTTAACTGTGATATTAGAGTTCTCATCGTGACAGATGCAGGCTACTTCCTGACCGATACCGCCATGAACCACACCTTCCTCAACAGTAACAATATACTTGTGAGTTCTTGCAAGCTCGCGAATCTTCTCCTCATCAAGAGGCTTAACAAATCGCATATCCACCAGAGTCAGATCATGAATCTTGGCAATATCACGAAGTCTGTTGACTATTGAGCCAAAGGCACAGACGGCAAGAGTCTTTCCCTGACGAACTGTATTGGCCTTACCAATCTCAATGGTGTCGTCTAAAGAGATATCTGAGATATCTGTATCATCAGCACCTCTTTCGTATCTTATCGCGCATGGGCGGTTATACTTATAGCCGGTGTTGAGCATCAGGAACTGCTCACGCAGATCTGATGGGGTCATGATTACAAGATTAGGAATGCAGCGCATAAAGGCAATATCAAACATTCCCTGGTGGGTTGGACCGTCAGGACCTACAATTCCACCTCTGTCTACAGCAATCATGATTGGCAGATTCTGAATTGCGATATCGTGAATCAGACCGTCATAGGCACGCTGCAGGAAGGTTGAATAGATTGCAACCACAGGATGAAGTCCGCCTGCTGCAAGGCCTGATGCGAAAATCATAGAATGCTGCTCGGCAATTCCAACATCATAGAACTGCTGAGGATAAACCTTTGAAAACTCTTCCATGCCTGAACCTACAGGCATAGCAGGAGTAATACCGATTAGTTTCTTGTCAGATGCGGCTCTCTTGCAAAGCCATCTGCCAAAACCTTCTGAATAGGTCACATGATCCTTGGTAATCTTGGCTTCGATTCCGCGCTCAGGATCAAAGGATGGTACACCATGATATTTGGTTGGATCTTTCTCGGCTGGGGTATAGCCCTTGCCTTTCTTGGTTACAACATGAACCAGCTGCAGACCGCCGATCTTTTTAACATTCTGCAGCAGTGATACAAGACCTTCAATATCATGACCGTCAACAGGACCGATATAGTTGAAGCCCAACTCTTCAAAGAGGGTTCCAGGCATAATCATGCCCTTTACGTGCTCCTGAGCCTTCTCTGCAAGAGATTTGATACCAGGCAGATCAAGGTTAGACAGAAGCTTCTTACCGCCTTCAACAAAGTTTACATAGTATGGGCTTGCAAGAATTGAAGCGAGGTACTTTGAAATTGAGCCGACGTTCTCAGAGATACTCATCTCGTTGTCATTCAGGATTACGATAAGATCGACATCCTTGCATGAACCGGCACAGTTCATGGCCTCGTAGGAGGCTCCGCCGGACAGAGCGCCATCACCGATTACGGCAACAACCTTGTTATTTGTCTTAAGCTTTTTCTGAGCTATGGCAAGACCAAGGGCTGAGCCGATAGATGTTGAGGCATGACCTGTTGAAATCAGATCATAATCAGTCTCCCCTCTCCAGATAAAGGCGTGCAGACCATGACGCTGACGTATGGTTTTAAGCTCTTCCTTATGACCGGTTAGAATCTTGTGAGGGTATGACTGATGACCTACATCCCAGACGATCTTGTCATTAGGGGTATCAAAAACATAATGCAGAGCTGCAGTAAGCTCAACAACAGCAAGACCTGATGCCAGATGACCTGCAGTCTTACTTACTGAATCAACAATATATTTTCTGATTTCTGAACATACGGCATTCAGCTCACCAACAGGAAGCTTGCGCAGATCCGCTGGAGAGTGAATTTTATCAAGTAAAGGTGTAGATATAATCTCAGTCACGACTTTAATGATCTCTGTTTACAGTAAATAAAGCAAACTGCTTGAGCATTGAAGTTTCAATCTTCAGCTTGGATAAGGCTGCAATTGCCTTGTCTGCACACTCTGCTGCAAATTTCTTTGATTCTTCAAGTCCCAGTAATGATGGGTAGGTGCTCTTATCAAGGCTGATATCTGCGCCCTGAGTCTTACCCATTACCGCGGTATCACCAATAACATCAAGAACATCATCCCAGACCTGGAATGCAAGTCCGGTCCAGGTAGCATACTCATCTAAAGCTGCAATATCATCTTCACTTACATTATCACAGCTGTATGCGCCCATCAGAACAGCTGCTCTGATAAGAGCTCCGGTCTTTTTGGAATGAAGTAATCTTAACTGCTCGTAACTTAGTTTTTTGCCTTCAGAATCAAGATCAATCGCCTGTCCGCCACACATTCCAGAATATCCGGCCTTAGAAGCCAGGATACGGGTCAGGTTTGCAACTGATTTGTCTGAAAAGCCTGATTTTTTATCAGAGAGGATTTCAAAAGCAAGAGTCTGCAGAGCATCTCCTGCCAGAAGGGCCAGAGTCTGACCGAATTTAACATGAACGGTTTCGCGTCCACGTCTTAGCTTGTCATTATCCATCTCTGGCATATCATCATGAATTAAGGAATAGGCATGAATGCATTCAACCGCTGCGGCTGCATAATCAAGCTTATCCTGACTTTGACCTAAAGCCATACCTGTAGCATATACCAGAAGAGGTCTTGCTCTTTTTCCGCCTAACAGCAGGCCATACTGCATTGCTTCCTTTAAAGAGGCGGCATCATTATCAAAGCTGTTTAAATAACCTTCCATAAAGGAATTAATCCTTTTGGAAACTGATGCGGCAAAGTCTTTTAATTCCACTGATAATCCTTAGAATTCTGTATCTGAACCTTGAGGTTCAAAATTTTCCAAAGAAATAGCCTCCTGGGCATTTTTCTTTGCAATCTGGATCCTCTGTGACAGAGAATCCAGAGACTGTTTACAGGAGACAGCCAACTCCATGCCACGACTGTAAACAGCAATTGCTTCATCAATTGGAAGCTTGCCATCCTCTAGCTGGACGGTTAGCTTTTCTAATTCTGAAAGTTTTTCCTCTAGTGAGGTCATCTGTTTATCAGCCATGTATTTTTCCTATTATGAACGAAGTACTGCGCCTAACTTCTTAGATGCTTCTTCAATGATTCTGTTGGCAAGTGAATCAACTTCAGTATCCTCTAAAGTATGCTCCAGAGCCTGAGCGATTACACCAACTGCAACAGAACGCTTGTCACCTAATGAAGCGTCTTCGAATACGTCGAAGATGGTTACATCTTTTACTATATTACCGCCAACCTCGTAAATTAGATCAGTTAATGCAGAAACTGCAACTGACTTCTCAATTACGAATGCAAAATCACGGCGAACGCTTGGGAATTTTGAAATTGGCTCGTAAACAGGAATTGCACGGGTTGCAACAGCTGCTCTTTCAATCTCAAATACACCAACAGCCTGCTTAAAGCCTAAAGCCTTCTGAGCTAATGGGTGAAGCATGCCGACGAAACCAATCTTCTTGCCATTCTTAAGAATGTCAGCACCCTGACCTGGGTGTAGGCACTTCTCAGTGGTACGAACGAAAGTAATATCCCTGGTATCAACATTTAATGCAAGCAGATTCTCAACGTCACCCTTTACATCAAAGAAATCAACACCACGGCTCTTCTCGTGCCAGTTCTCATCGTGGATATCGCCAACGCTGATACCAGCAATCATAGCTTCCTGTCTTACACCGTTCTCTGCAGACTCATCGATGATATAGCGAAGTCCCTGCTCGAACAGACGTACTTTACGCTGCTGACGGTTTACATTGTATTTTGCAACAATGCAAAGACCAGCAAGCAGACTGGTACGCATAGCTGATAATTCAGGTGAAATAGGAGTATTCAGCATTAAAGGCTTGATATCTGAGAACTCAGATAAAACCTTAGGATCAGTGAATGAATAGGTAATTGCCTCGTTGTAGCCGACATCGCATAGAACCTTCTTGATGTCGCGATCTTCAACAACTTCCTCTTTCTCGTGAACCATGTACAGATCACTTACTGGAGTTACGTTAGGAATATTGTTGTAACCGTAGATTCTTGCTACTTCCTCAATCAGATCCTCTTCGATTTCAATATCGAATCTGAATGAAGGTGATACACAGACAAAGCCGCCGTCAATCTTCTTAGGGCTTAACTCAAGGTTATCAAGAATCTTGAATACGGTATCAGCATCAATAGCTACACCCAGAACCTTCTCCAGCTTTGAAAGTCTTAAGGTGATTTCCTTGTACTTAGGAAGATTGTCCTCTGATACAACCTCATTTAGAGGACCAGCCTGACCGCCTGCAATTTCAATTAAAAGTGCGGTTGCGCGCTCCATTGCGCGAGCCTGGTTCATTGGATCAACACCACGCTCAAAACGGTGTGAAGCATCGGTGTTCAGACCGTACTGACGAGCTCTGCCCTTGATAGCATCAGCTGAGAAGTATGCAGACTCTAAAAGAACATCAGTGGTGTTCTCATCAATACCGGAATTCAGACCGCCGAAAATACCAGCCATAGCAACAGGACCGGTTGAATCAGCGATAATCAGAGTATTGTCGTTAAGCTTAACCTCATCACCGGAAAGAACAGTCATTGGTTCATCCTTGTGAGCCTTGCGAACAACAATCTTGTCGTGAATCTTGTTTAAATCGAATGAGTGAAGTGGCTGGCTGTACTCAAGCATTACGTAGTTTGTAACGTCTACGATTGGAGATACAGAACGGATACCGCAGCGGCGAAGTCTTTCAACCATCCACAGAGGAGATTTTGCCTTCTGGTTAACACCGCGAACAACACGTGAAATATAACGTGGACATGCAGCCTTGTCTTCAACTTCTACAGTGAAGATATCGTTGATGGTAGGAGCTACCTTCTCAACCTTTGGATACTCGAACTTCTTGCCTAAAAGCACAGCAATTTCACGGGCAATACCGCTCATGCCAAGACAGTCAGGACGGTTTGAGGTCAGATCAACATCAATAGCCTTGTCGTTAAGCTTGAAGTACTCACGGATATCCATTCCTAAAGGAGCATCCTCAGGAAGCTCAACAATACCGTTTGACTCCTCTGACATGCCCAGTTCCTTGAATGAACACAGCATACCGTTTGACTCAACACCGCGAAGCTTAGCCTTCTTGATGGTAATGCCGTTTACGTGAGCACCGATTAGAGATGCACAAACCTTTAGACCTTCACGGCAGTTTGGAGCACCGCAGACAATCTGGAATACCTGACCGTTACCTACATCAACCTTGGTTACATGCATGTGGTCTGAATCAGGATGTGGAACACACTCTAATACCTTACCAACTACGATATTATCGAAATTGTCAGCAACATCATTTACAGAATCAACCTCAAGACCTGCCATGGTAATCATGTCAGACAGCTGCTCTGCATCCAGGTCATTCTTGACCCACTCATCAATCCATAATTTATTGAAAATCATTTTTATCTATCCAAACTTAGGTATTAGGCAAACTGCTTTAAGAAACGAAGGTCATTTTCAAAGAATGCGCGCAGGTCATTTACACCGTAACGCAGCATGGTCAGACGCTCAACGCCCATACCAAATGCATAGCCAACATACTTGTCAGTATCGATACCAACATTCTTTAATACATTTGGATGAACCATTCCGCAACCTAAAACCTCTAGCCACTTGCCGCCCTTACGACGAAGGTCAACCTCTGCTGAAGGCTCAGTGAATGGGAAGAATGAAGGACGGAAACGAACCTCAAGCTCTTCCTCGAAGAATTTTAACAGGAACTCATGCAGTACGCCCTTAAGCTCAGCAAATGAGGTGTGCTCTTCAACAAGCAGACCTTCAACCTGATGGAACATTGGGGTGTGGGTCATGTCATAGTCGTTTCTGTAAACACGGCCTGGTGCAATGATTCTGATAGGAGGCTTCTGAGTCTCCATGGTACGAACCTGTACTGAAGAGGTCTGTGAACGTAACAGCAGACCGTTCTCTACAGAGAAGGTATCCTGTGATGATCTTGCAGGATGATTTGGTGGAAGATTCAGAGCATCAAAGTTATGATAGTCATCTTCAATCTCAGGACCGCCTACAACGCTAAAGCCCATAGAACCGAAGATTTCCTTGATTCTCTGGATGGTTCTGCTGATTGGGTGCTCATTACCAAGCTCAATCTTGCGACCTGGCAGAGTAATATCAACAGTTTCATTTGAAAGCTTGGCCTCTAAAAGAGCCTTTTCAATCTGAGCCTTCTTGGTTTCGATTGCGTCAATAACAGCCTGACGAGCTTCATTGATGATAGCGCCTCTCTGAGGTCTTTCCTCAGCAGAAAGCTTACCTAGCTCTCGCATAAAGGCTGTAAATTCACCTTTTTTTCCAAGGAAATTTGTTTTTACAGCTTCTAATTCCTGTAAATCTTTAGCATTATTTGCTGCGTTTATGCCATTTAATTTGGCTTGTTCTAAATTGTCCATTGATATATACCAGTATCCAAAAGGACTTCTATGTCCAAAACAAAATAATAGATAACCGTGTATTATCGCATTTTTATGACATAAACGGAAATTTTAATATTGAGAATAAAAAAAGTGCATCAAAATGCACTTTTATCGGAAGGAGTCTGGAAGGATACACAAAATTCCCTACAGTTTCCATTACAGAAACTGCAGCAATTTAAAACTATACGATCATATATATGCGGTTAGGCTTCAATATTGAACTTCCTGTTTGAACCGTTCTTCAAAAGCTCAAAGATACGATCGCAATAATTACCGATATCAATCTTGCAGTTGATATAGTCGTTGTACAACTTTGACATCTCAGGGGTAATCTTAACCATGAAGCTCTCTAATGTCAGGTTAAAGATTTTTAGGTTGCGAATTCTTCTGTTTTTCTCGTGTTCAAACTCAATATTCGATATATTTTCCATCTTTCCGCTCCAATATTTGCTGTAAAAAAACTGACAAAAATGTGTTTTCTTTAAGAGTAGTACAGGAAAATGAGTGAATTCTTATAATAAAGTGTGACAAACCCATAACTATAATATAAGTTATGAATTTAAGAAATTTTGTGACCTGCAACTAGGTTCTTAATTTGAAGCGAGATCACACCATTTACTCATTTATTCTTAAGATAATTTTGTAAGAATATGTCTTCCTAGCAACGATTATCAATAAGACAATTTTCATGTATTACAGACACTTATTTTTTAGCTCAGAGATTAATATTGTGTACAAAATAAAAATGATACAAAAGTACCAAAAATAGATTTTTGTTTAAAAAAGTGCAAAAACACTCCTTTGAAAATCACTTTTTTTCATCAGCTCACGGAAGCGTAAAAAGTTTAGAAAAGGCATGGCTCATGCCGTTTATTGGAGTAAAATATACACTCTAAAAATTGACATTAAAAACAGGATTGAAGTTGAGATTATTCCATCCACTGACCTTTGCTATAGCCATTAAATACGGCCTTAACAGCAAAGCACATAAATTCGCTAAGTTTGTAGCTATTCTTTCTACCGTTGGAATTGCCATAGGTGTTGCCGCACTTATTGTCGACACCTCTATTATGCAGGGACTGCAGAACAGACTGAAAAAATCAGTTCTCTCTGATACCCCTCACATTGTTGTTGAAGCCTCAGAGAACAGAATTCCAGAGATTCTCAAATTAAAGAATGTTGTTGCAGCAGCTCCCTTTGTTCAGGCTCAGACCTTAATGCAGAGCAAGAACTCTCTTGCACTTATAAACCTGCAGGGACTTGATGATTCAAACATCTCCTATGCAAAAGGATATGAGAGAAAAGATCTGAATCTGATTATGGTCCCTCCAAAGGGAAGCTTTGAGCTTAATGCCGAGGCTGCTCTTTATATAAGAAATGATCTGAAGCTTAATACCGGTGTAAAGCTTATAAGTACTATAAATGCCAGATACACACCAATGGGCCTTACTCCAACCCAGAGAATCTTTACACTTAAAAAGTACTACAGTTCAGCAAACTCAACCGCACTGGACAGTGCCGTCGGCAACTACGATGATGTAAGACGCTTCTTCAGAATGCCTGTTCAGGCAAGCAGCTACAGAATCTGGCTTACTGATCCTTTCGTAATTGACAGAGTTACTCCAAAGCTTAAGGCAATGGGGCTTAACTTCACCGACTGGACCTCTGTTCAGGGTGAATTCTTCAAGGCTGTAGCCATGGAGAAACTGACCATGACCATCATGCTCTGTCTTGTCATTGTCGTGGCTTCATTCAATATTATCTCTGCACTTGCCATGGTGGTAAGTTCAAGATTAACTGAAATCGCTATTTTTAAGACCATGGGCTTGAGCAATCTTCGTATTCTCAATATTTTCCTACTCATGGGCATTTTTGTTGGTGTTATTGGAACAGTCCTGGGAATAATTCTGGGAATTCCTCTTACCTATTATGTTTCCGACATGATGAGCAATACCGGAAGCTTTGGAACTCTCCCTGTTTCAATTGAATTTACCAACATTCTGATTATTGGTTTAGGCTCAGTTATGATGAGTCTGCTCTGCACTCTGTACCCTGCAGTCAGAGCGGCAGCAACTGATCCTGTTACCCATCTAAGTAGAGGCTAAAATGAGCAATATTATCCTACAGGCAAAAGATATAACCAGAACCTATGTTGAAGGCAAGGTTAATACCTGCGTTCTTAAAAAGGTTAATCTGGACATCTACTCAGATGAGATAACCGCTATTATCGGAAAATCCGGTTCAGGTAAAAGTACCCTGCTCCATATTCTGGGAACACTTGATACCCAGAGCAGCGGTGACATTATTTTCAACGGACAGAATCTAAGCGGCTTTTCTGCAAATCAGAAGGCTCAGTTCCGCAACAAGAACCTTGGATTCGTTTATCAGTTCCATCATCTGCTTGGCGATTTCACCGCCATGGAGAATGTAATGATGCCGCTTTTAATCGGCGGTACCGACGTGGAAACAGCGACTAAAACCGCTACTGAGAATCTTGAAAAGGTAGGCCTTTCACATCGCCTGAACTACAGACCATCAGAGCTCTCCGGCGGTGAAAGACAGCGTGTTGCCATTGCAAGAGCATTGGCACATCATCCGGATCTGATTTTAGCCGACGAACCAACCGGTAATCTTGATGCTCAGAACGCTCAGGATATTTTTGCTCTGTTCACCGAGCTTGTAAGAAAGGAACATATCGCTGTGGTTATGGTTACCCATGACAATTCTCTTGCAGCTAAATGCGACAGAGTCTATCAGATGAAAGACGGAGTAATCGATGCGAACTAGTCTTAGTGTTCAGCTTGCGCTCCGCTTTTTAAAATCAAAGCGTTACGGAGCCCTGGCAAAGTTCATCTCCATCGCCACCACCTCAGGTATCTGTGTTGGCGTATGTGCGCTGATTCTTGGTCTTTCAGCCATGAACGGCTTTGAGAAGGAACTGAATAACAGAGTTCTGTCTTTAATACCGGCAGGTGAAATCAAAGCCTACGATACCGATGGTTTTCATAATTTTGAACAGGATATAGAGACTATCCGCAAGACACCTCGTATCACAGCTGTCTCTCCTGTTATCTCCATCAACGGAGCCTTCAGCTCAGGAACTCAGTTTGCACCTGCAGCTGTTATGGGAATCGATCTTGAAAATGAAGGAAAGGTTATCAGGCTTGAGAACTTCATGAACTGCAAGATCACTGTTTTGAATAATGATAATGAACTGCCAAAGGTTATTCTTGGAAACGGCATTGCTAAAAAGCTGAATCTAAAAACCGGCGATGAGATTAACCTCTCTGCAATCAATGCTGAAGTTGCCAACAATGGACTCAGTTCAGTTACTGTAAACACATTCAGAATCGCAGGTATCTTCAAAACCGGCGGTCAGATAGACGGAAACCTTGCATTTATAAATATCGAAACAGCCAAGGAGATTTCAGGATTATCTCATCCAAATACCTTCCACATCGGTGTGGATAGCATGCTTGAGGCCCGTGAAATTATTAACGAGGCTACAGCATACGTACGGGATGCTCATGATGTTTCTGTCTGGATGGATACTCAGGGAAAGCTTTACTCAGACATTCACATGGTTAGAACAATCATGTATATAGCTATGATTCTGGTTATTGCTGTATCCTGCTTTAATATTGTGTCCAACCTTATTATGGCTGTCAGTGAAAAGAGACACGAGATTGCAATTCTCATGACTATGGGAGCTTCAAAGAAACTTATCGTCAGAAGCTTTACTCTGATGGGAGTTTTCTCCGCCGTCAGAGGCTGTATCTACGGAACTGTATTAGGCTGTACTCTCTCATACTTCACACCTTTTGTAACCTCTCACTTCAAGCAGTGGTTCGGTATAGAGCTTTTAAATGAGGATATCTATTTTATTAACTATGTTCCATCCGAGCTTCAGTTCTTTGATGTAGCAGTAGTGATATTCTGTGCCATCATGATGAGCTTCCTGGCTTCCGTATACCCTGCCAAAAGAGCTTCAAAGATTCAGCCTGCTCAGGAACTGAATGTCTAACAGTCACAAATCTTTTCAGTACATATCTGATATACAACAGAGATATCAGATATGTTTAATGCATTTTGTATAATTAACTAACTGAATTAAAAAATAAAAATGATGCAATAGCACAACTGCAGACGGAAGTTTGCGGGAGGTGGTTCTACCTACTAGAACTGCGAATGGCTCTAGTAGTTGTAGAACTGAAGTTCAGCATAGATTAAGGAATTTGTATAAAAACCTTAATTATTTTGACAGTGGTTCTAATATTACTGCTTTGGTCTGCTCCAGTGTGGTAACGTAGAACCCCAAACAGGGCAGAGAATACTATGTTCTCTGTCCTGCCTATATTGTAGTATGCTCAGCTCAAAAATCTC
>JAZRAY010000357.1:0-9710 GCA_045634805.1 Succinivibrio sp.
GCCTTAACAGGATCCTTTTCCTCATAGTACTGAAGAATGAAAGCATCTGATGCTGAATTTGCAAGCTTTAATGAACCTTTCATGGCAGGTTCCTTATTCTGCTCTAGAATAATCTGAAGATCATTGTCTTTGAACTTTGTCAGACCGTCGCTCTTGGCAACAGGAGAATCTTTCAGATCTAAAGCCTTTTCAATAGTTCTGTACTGAGCAGACATGTTCTTGCCGATACCCTGCAGACCGGCATCTCCGCCCATTGAACCGATTTCCTTCATTGCCTGATACATGAATTCATTTGAAATGAAGGTTAGCTGAGGATTAAATACAGGATCCATCTTTGATGGAGCAAACTTATGCTCAATTGTTACGTTGGCAACTGGGAGCATACCTGATGAGAAGTACTGAGCAGTTGCAATAGTACGCTGCATTGAGTTTGCGTAGAAACGCATTTCACCTTCAGCTGGAATGTAGTTCTCTGTCATCAGACCATCTGCAACCAGTCTCTTGCAGAAATACTGGCCCATCATAGTCTCAAGCTGGCCACCGCGAAGAGATAACTCGCTAGGACCTGAAGTCCAGTTGAACCACTTGTGAGGGGTAACGTTTCCTAAAGCAGAACCGTTTCCTGATAGAGGTGAGCGAATGTTATGACGGCTTAGAACAACCATCTCTTCAAGCTGGTATTTATTGCCGAAATCTGCAGGTCTGGATGCATATACAGAACTTGATAATGCAAGCATAGATGCACATAAGGCAAATGCCATTGATTTAATCTTCATTGTGTAAACTCCAATATTTCTTTAAATTTTTTTTAGATTTTTGTATTTGTATCTGTATAAAGACTTTTATACATGACAGAGAAAAATTCTAAATAAATTCACAAATATTTCAGTTAAAAAATGAAGAAAATTAGACGAGAGCAGAAAAATATAATAGACAATGCAGCTAAATAAGATCTCAATCACTAAATTTAGAAAAAGTGATTGAACACGACCTAATTAGGTAAATTTTACAAGAAAAAATTATTTACAGAGATGATAGCCAGTCTTCAACATTCTCCTGAATTTCATCAGGACGGAAACGGCGTGCATCAACAAAATTTAGAGATGGATATAGAGTCTTTAACTCATCAACATAATTAAAGACTGGAGATCCGCCTGAAGTAACAAACAGGTAGATTTTCTTTCCCTTCAGATCGTAATTATCCAGGAAGGATAAAATAATCTTAGGTGGTTTTCTGAACCAGACAGGTGCCCCCAAGTAAATCACATCATACTTAAGTACATTTTTCAGATCGTTGGCGATCTCTGGTCTTAATTTAGAATCAGAAGATTCCATGGTTGCTCTGCAGTTTTCAAGTCTGTAGTTCAGATCATCTGCTGTATAAGGAACCTTTGGAACAATCTCCATCAGAGGAGCTTCTTTGAGGTTGGCAATCATGTGGCCAACATACTTTGTATGGGAATTTGGAGAAAAAACGACTACAGCTGAGGTTTCCTCAGAATCCTCAGGATGAGCACTTAATGTGCCTAATGAAAAAACAGCAAACAGGATTGCTATTAGTACTTTTAGTAGTTTTCCTTCAAACATAGGTGAACCGTTGTGCAACAGCTACTACATTCTGTAGTAGCTGTAATATGTCTTTTGTTAACTAGATCACATAAACAAAAGATCTTATTTATTAGTAAATTCAACAAGTTAACTGCTGATTTACCTTTTTCACATACCTCATCGCTTTGCGATGGCGCACATTATATCAGAAAAAATTAGACATGGAAGTGTAAATTTACTTATACAAGTAAAATTTTTTTTACCACTTATCGATATGCACCTTCTCAACCTCGTAAAGGTCTCTGATTTCTTTTGTATTATCAAGAGGATAACCAAAAGCCAGGGTCGCAAAAGGAATAACATTGCTCTTTAAAGAAAATAATTTCTGAAGAGCAGAATATTTAGCCTTTTCAGGATAAGTTCCCAGCCAGACACTTCCAATTCCAAGAGCATTAGCTGCAAGAATCAGGTTCTGAGCTGCAATAGCACAGTCAATAGCCCAGTAGCCTTCCTTTCCAAGATAGCCTTTATCGGTATCGCCACAGACAAGAATTCCAAGCTTAGCATTCTTAAGAGGACCTGAATAAGGACCGTTGGCTTCGGAAATTTTCTCTAAAACCTCTGGCTTCTGAGTAACAATAAACTCAAAAGGTCTCATATTAACAGCAGTAGGTCCACTCATACCTGCTGTAAGGATGGTTTTAACATCCTCCTTTGAGATTTCCCTGTCAGAAAACTCTCTTACACTCTTTCTAGATAAAATTGTCTCAATACCGTTCATATCTAATCTCTCCACACATACTTTATTAAATTCTGTCAGCTTTTATTTCTTAATCTCCATTTTCTAATCAGAAACAGAGATGAAACCATAACGAAAAATCCTGGTATAAAGGAAACACCGACAAATGTTGCGCAAAGTGTGCCTCCAACAATTGCGGTTCCGATTGAAATCTGACTTGCAGCACCGGCACCTGTTGCAAACATCAGCGGGAATACACCTAAAAGGAAAGCAACTGATGTCATAACTATAGGTCTGAAACGAATTAATGCCGCCTTTTTAGCACTCTTTATTAGAGATAGTCCACGAAGATTAAACTTATGGGCATATTCAATAAGCAGGATGGCATTCTTACAGGCAAGAGCTCCTGACGTCAGAAGACCGATCTGCAGATAGACATCATTTACAAGTGATCTCAGGAAAACAAACATCAGTGCACCTAAGATACCGAAAGGAATAATAAAGATAACCGAGACAGGAATAGTCCAGCTTTCATACAGAGCGGCCAAAATCAGAAATACTATCAGAGCAGAAAGGAAGAACAGCTTGGTTGACTGGGCACCTAAAAGCTTCTCCTGGAATGACTGTCCCTGCCAGGCGTAGGCATAATTATTAGGATGCTCTGATACAATTTTTGCAATAGCATCCATAGCCTGACCAGAGCTTACACCTTTAACAGGATCGCCGGAAATAGGAATAGATGATATGCCGTTGAATCTCTGACTCTGAACTGGACCGTAATCAAATCTGGCCTTTGCAACACTGTTTAGAGGAACCAGCTGATCCTGAGAGTTTACAAGATTCATTTTAAATAAATCAGACAGAGAGGTTCTGTATTTAGCATCAGCCTGCACATAGACTCTCTTGATTCTGCCTCTGTCCAGAAAATCATTTACATACTTTCCAGCCCAGGCAACAGAAACATTATTGTTGATAACCTCAGGAGACAGATGATGAGATATGGCCATACTGTCATTAAAACTCATAATCAGCTGAGGAGAATCGGGCATGGAATCTGAACGTACATTGGTAATGACTCCGCTCTGATTGGCTGTTGCCACAATCTCATTTATGTCTTTGACAAAGGTATCTCTGTCTATACCCATGATATTCTGAACCTGGATACTGAAGCCTGCTGAAGGGCCCATGCCTCTGACGCCGCTTGGAAGTACCACATTTATTCTTGCAGAATCATGATTCTTAAAATGGGCATAGGCTCTGTCCTTGATGGACATGGCGGTATTTCTATCCCCTGGTCTGTCATCCCAGTTTTTAAGTTTCACATAAACAGATGCCACCGACTGACCGCGTGAACCGCCTCCACTGAAACCAAGTGAGGCCATGACACCTTCAATATTGTCCTTCTCGTTTTCCTCAAAATAGGACTGAACCTCATTGGTTACTGCTCTGGTCTGTTTCTGTGATGCACCTGCCGGCATGGTTATATTTGCAAAAAGAATTCCCTGATCCTCTGTTGGCAGGAAGGAGGATGGGATAATCCTGGCAAGACCTAGACTTAAAATTCCTAAAACCACGGACACGATAAAGCACAACTTCAGATGCTTTAAAAGATAGTCAACGTAGACTAAAAACTTCTCACGTGAAAGATCTAAAAGTCTTACTCCGATATCGGATTTTCTGTGACCCACATGATTTACATGGCGATGAGGCTTTTTTAAGTATTTTGCACACCATGAAGGGGTGATAATCAGAGCTACTGCAATGGAGAACAGCATTGCACTGACAATACTTACAGAAAACTGTCGATAGATTTTTCCTGTGGCACCTGAGAAGAATCCCATAGGAATGAAAACCGCTGCAATTACAAGACCAACGCCGAACAGAGCTGATGAAATCTCTGTCATGGATTTTAAGGCAGCATCCTTTGGAGATAAGTCCTGCTCTACCATCAGACGGTTGATGTTCTCCACAACCACAATGGCATCATCTACCAGAAGACCTATTGAAAGTACAATTCCGAACAGGGTCAGAGTATTGATGGAATAGCCTAAAAGATACAGCACACTGAAGGTTGCACTGATAACAATAGGAATAGTCAGACAGACAATCAGAGTTGCTCTTATATCTCTTAAAAAAAGCAGAATAACCAGAGCAACCAGAAGCAGAGCTTCACACAGTGTTTTTAATACTTCATGAAGTGAGGCGGTAACAAATGGAACCGTATCATAAGGGATAGCATACTGAAGACCTTCAGGAAGATTGTGTTTTACACTTTCCAGAAAATCCTCAATTCTCTGAGCTGTCTCTACGGCATTGGCACCGTCAGTAAGATCGATTGAAACTGCAGTTACAGGATAGCCGTTATAGTTTCCTGAAAAGGTGTAGCTTTCACGGCCGAACTCAATTCTTGCAACATCCTTAAGAAAGACGGTAGCTCCGTTCTCATAGGATTTTAGTACAACCTTTTCAAAATCCTCGATTGAGCTTAGCATCTCGCGGGATTTGATGGTAATGTTTATAGGCTCGTCATAATCATTTGGCAGAGAGCCCAGCTGACCGGATGAAATCTGTCGGTTCTGTGCATTCAGGGCGTTAACAACATCCTGAGGATTAAGCTTATAGGATGCCATCTTATCAAGGTTAAGCCAGATTCTTACAGCAAAGGCAGAGCCGAATACCGAAACACTGCCAACACCGTTGATACGGCTTAGCTGATCCTGTAGCACCGAAACCACAAAATCCGAGATATCTTCCTGAGACATTGAGCCGTCAACACAGTAAAAGGCAATTCTCTGCAGAGTATCCTCAGATACCTTTCTTACAGAAACACCGTTATCCTGTACAGCCTGAGGAAGTCTGCTCATGATATTCTGCAGACGATTCTGAATCTGCATCTGCGCAACATCCGGATCAATTGATGTATCAAAACTGAAACTGATGTTTGCATCGCCCTCTGAGGTCGATCTTGAGGAGAAATACAAAAGACCATCAAGACCTGACATCTGCTGTTCTACAACCTGAACTACAGAATTCTCAATGGTAATTGCTGATGCACCGTTGTATCTTAAGGTCAGTCTTACAGATGGAGGAGCAATATTAGGGAAACGGGCAATCTCAAGATTAGGTACACAGAGAAAGCCCATAAGAATAGTAATAAAGGCAACAACGGTTGCAAGAACAGGGCGGTAGATAAAAAAGCGACTTAACATGCCCTACTCTCCTGAACTTACTTTAACTTTTATACCGTTTTTAAGCAGCTTCTTTCCGCTGATAACTACCCTGTCACCTATATTAAGTCCGGATTTAACCAGATAATAACCATTTACAGCTCTTGCAAGCTCAACCCTCTGACGTAATGCGGTATCGTCCTTTACAAGGAACACAAAAGTCTCGCCCTTAGGCTCTCTGATAATCGCACTTTCAGGAATACTCAGAGCATCTTTTGCAACACCGTAATCAATAACCGCACTTACAGTCATACCAGGCAGGAGAATATGATCCTCATTATCAAAGATTGCTCTTAAAGTCAGATTGCCTGAATCTTCATCAACCACAACCTCATGGAACTTAAATGAGCCTTCCTTTACAAAGTGATTATCCTCAGATAGGGATACCTTCACCTTAAAGCCATCCTTAGGCATATGAAGTTCGCCGTTTTTAAGTCTGAGCTGCCAGCGTCTGAAGGCATCGGCACTCTGCTGCAGGTCGACATAAACCTTTGAGATATCCACAACTGTAGTCAGAAGGTCACTCTGATTCTGAGTTACAAGAGCACCTTTTGTTACATTGGATTTACCGACAATTCCATCTATTGGTGATAAAACTCTGGTGTACTCAAGATTGAGCTTGGCATCCTCGAAATTGGCAAGAGAGATTTTCTGCTGAGCCAAAGCCTCGGCATATTCGGATTTGACGTTTTCAAGCTCCTGATTACTTACAGAGTTGGTTTTCTGAAGATTTCTGTATCTATCCAGCTTGATTTTAACCAGATTGAACTTGGCACAGTATTTCTGATACTCTGCCTCCGTGTAGTCATAACGGTTTTTAAAAGGTCTGTCATCGATCTGGTATAGAGGCTGACCTTTTTTTACGGTCTCACCTCCCGAGAAAAGCTGATCACGGATAATACCGCTTATCTGAGGGCGTATATCCGCACTTTCATAAGCCCTGACACTGCCGTTTAAATGGGCAATAAGTGACACATCCTGTTTTTCAAGGCTTACAACTTTAACCTCAATTTCCTGTGCTCCTTTATTCTTGGAATTCTGATAATCCCTGCATCCAAAGCACAGTACTGAGGACAGGAAAACAGCACAGACTATTAGTTTTCTATTCACGATGCAATCTCAAAACGTTATTCACATTCATAGAATAACGAAAATGCGGACCTGATAGTTTGATATTTAATAAGTTTTGATAAAAATAGATGCTCACTGTCACAAAACAACTATTTTATCTACTTTATCCACTACAAATAGTCTAATATTATAAATGTAGTTACAATTATTCATCTTCCGATGATATTCAGGAAGAATAATTCAGCAAGATTTTCACAATCATAAAATGAAAGCTATGTTCAATATCAGGGGGAAATAGAAATGTCAGACCAGTTTGATATTAAAAATCTTAACGTCGGACCAATCCTGCCTCAGGATGATGAGATTAAGGTAGATACCAATAAGGTTCCAGAAAACCTTAAGGACGTAAAGGTCAACAATCCCCCTCCAGCACAGAAGGATGATCTTCCAGATTCTCCAGTTGAACTTAGAAAGCAGATCGACAGGATTGTATCAACAGAGCTGAGCCCACTGGCAGCAAGTATCGCCAACAGTGCTTTTGAAGCATTGAAGGCTGAAGTTGCCTTAGAAGAGATTAAAGCAAATATTGAGAGAGCTAAAAAAGATTCTGAAGATTTGAGAGAACAGCGCAAGCTTAATCAGAAGGAATATGAGAAGATATTACAGCTGCTGCATATGGCTGTAAAAGAAAGAAATCAGATTTCTGTAGGTCAGTTGCCTGTTATCAGAAGTGAAACCGATCTTACTGACTTTGTAAGACTTCAGCTTAAGAATGACGTTTCAAGAGGCTCTACCACAAAGACTGGTGTAGCTTTGGACAGCGATAGTATCAACCGTGATGTATTTGAGTTTAAAGGTCTGGTTTTCAGAGCAGATAATCGTTCTCCTGATGAAATCAGACAGGCTGGCGGCTTTACCTCCCGCAATGATCTTTCTGTTGCAGGCAACAAGGTAGAAGCTATGGGCCTTGGTAAAACAAAAGGTGCAACCGGACCAAACGGTGTATCAACTGCAGATAATTTTGAGAACGCCAAGAATTATCTGACAAATCCCAAAGGCCGAATCTACATCATTGATACATCAAAGCTTGGTGAAGATGAGCATGCTTATTCAATGAAGGATATTCTTTTAAAGAACAAGATAAAGAATCTGGATGAAAGCGGCGGCGAGGTTAACATTACAAAGATTCGTCCAGGTGCAATTATTGGCTGGATCCAGCTTCCTGAGGGAATGGTAACAAGTAAGACCAACATTTCCCTTGAGCAGATCTCAGTTGGAATCAATACCGGCGAGGTTAAGGTAGAACTGAATAAAGACTATGTTTAATACGGAAAATAATTTTGTATCACTGATTGATACATTAGGTTCCAGACTTAAGGTCTCTATCATGATGAGTCCGCAGAACACCTGCTGTCTCATCTTTGATAGAGATCCGGTCAATTTTGAAATCAGAAATAATGTCTTATACATCTATGCCCCTATCTTCTCATCAGAGAACTGCGATACCAAGGTTCTTTACGGTATGCTGCAGGAGAATCATCTGGGGGACATGTTTACCAGCATAAGTCCTGCAACAAAAGATTTCTGTCTGAATCTTGTTGTAACCTATGAGTGTGAATATGAACTCTTTGAAAAGAATCTTTCATTGTTTGTAAAAAAACTAAGAGAGCTCAAAGAGAAAGTTAAAGGAAATTCCTTTGATCAGAATGAAAAGAGGGATTCCTCAACTCAGTCTGTAAAAGACATGATTGTTACTGCACTGCCAGTCTAGAACCGAAATTCTCACAGACAAACGCATTCGACTGCAGTCGGATGCAGAGAGGCTGCATCTGTAAAATATCTTCACTGCACACTCTGCCAGACAGGATGTTACGGAGAATATTTCTAGCCTCCGTATAGATTCTTTTTGACGAAACCTCATCTAAAATACGTATTTAATATCCTTTGGATAGCCGTCATCATCCTTAATGGCGTCGACATACTCACTCTTAAACTCAAGATATTCACGGGCAAAATTCTTTATGGACTGTTCTAACATTACGATTATCCCAAAATGACCAGTCTGTATTTCCTGCATCATAGGTTAAGACTTTATCTGCCAGGCCCTTATATGCATTTGCAGACTCTAGATAGAAGGTAGCACATGTTAAGACCAAGCGATATGAAGATAGTCACATCTTAGGAAAAGCGGCTGCACAAATCGATTAACAGCAACCTCAGAAAACAAAAAAGAGCCTCGCTTTCTCAGACAAGACTCTTTTCTTCAGATAATCAGAGACTATCTATGATTATTCCCACTCGATAGTTGCTGGTGGTTTACCAGAAATATCGTAAACTACACGGGAAATACCGTTAATCTCATTGATGATTCTGTTGGAGATATGACCTAACAGATCATATGGAAGCTCGGCCCACTTTGCAGTCATAAAGTCGATGGTCTTAACCGCTCTTAGAGATACTACGAAATCATAGCTGCGGTGATCGCCCATAACACCAACTGCTCTTACTGGAAGGAATACAGTGAAAGCCTGACTTACCTTCTGGTACCAGCCGGTCTTGTTCAGCTCTTCCATGAAGATTGCATCAGCACGTCTTAGAAGATCAAGATACTCTTTCTTAACCTCACCTAAAACACGAACGCCTAAACCAGGACCTGGGAATGGGTGACGCATTACCATGCTCTCAGGAAGACCTAAAGCAATTCCGATACGTCTTACTTCATCCTTGAAAAGCTCACGTAATGGCTCAACCAGTTTGAACTTCAGATCCTCTGGAAGACCGCCAACGTTGTGGTGTGACTTGATAACATGAGCCTTGCCTGACTTAGCTGCTGCTGATTCGATAACATCAGGATAGATAGTACCCTGAGCCAGGAACTCAACATCATCCAGCTTTCTTGCCTCATCAGCAAATACGTCAATGAAGGTCTTGCCGATAGCCTTACGCTTAAGCTCTGGATCAGAAATTCCCTTTAAAGCCTCAAGGAATCTGTCTGAAGCATCTGCATATACAAAGTTCAGATCCATAGGCTCGAACATCTCTTTAACCTGCTGACCTTCGTTCAGTCTTAGAAGACCGTTGTCAACGAATACACAGGTCAGCTGCTTGCCGATAGCCTTGATCAG
>JAZRAY010000358.1:0-2788 GCA_045634805.1 Succinivibrio sp.
GGGATATGCAAGATTTGGCCCAGAATAACAAAGTTGGATTTATCGCACTTATTTGGAATTAATCTTTTAGCCGATGTGATTTAATCCGCAAAATTCTGAGATTTCTTTTGTTTACTCTGATTTGCTAATTATCCGGAGTTCGACAGTTGTACTAATGTTTTCTTTTAGCTCTCCTTGATATCAAAGACTTCAGCGATATTCTTCCCTTTATTCGTCTTTTATCATTTCAGGAGAGTTTTTAATTTTTTTCAAAATTTTTTTCAGTGCATCTTTCATAATCACCTGATTGCCCAGTTCTGGCAGTTCGAATATCTTAAGCAGATCAGTTATGACCTCACTGTTTTTGTAGTCTGGTACATAGGCCTGACCTTCAGCAATACCAATTAGACTAATTGCTCTTAGTGCCTCAAGTAACTCTGGAATTGTGTATTTACCATCAGGATAACGGTCATTCTCTTTACAGTTATCCGCAATCCTGCGTTCCAGACCTCTTAGTAACAGTAATGCTGTAAAGCAGGTCAGGAAATGAGCTTTAATTCTGGAGTCTTTATTATGATAGAAAGGACGGGAACGTAGGTCGGTTTTCATAATTCGAAAACACTCCTCAATCTCCCATCTTCTGTCCTGAATAGCAACAATCTCCTGTACAGAGCATTCCTCTTTGAACAGATTTGTTGCAAGACAGTAAAAGCCATCATAGAGTTTATCTGTTTCCACCTTTTCCAAATCTATTTCAGCAGAGGAAATGGTGGCTTCTTCTCCACTTTCTGTCATATAAGTGGTTTTAATCAGATTCTTTGGACTTAGCTCATTTTCAGAATCATAAGTGCCATTTTTTATGATTTTGCAGGCTCGCTTTACTCTATTGTTTCTCAGATTTTCGCGATAAGCTTTGTATTTGAGGGAGAAGGTAGAAATCAGACGCTGGTCAAGTCCATCCTCAGCAATAGTACGTTCCTTATAGAAAACGACATCATAGTACTGCTGGTAGTTTTCTTCGGTAATAGCGTTCAAATCAAAGTTCCTAACCTTTTCGGTTACATTATGTCTTCGAATCTGATAGCTCCAGCCTGTAGGTTCAATCGCCCATTCCTTAAGCTCTTTCTTAAGCTTTTTGATTGACTGAACACATATAAAATGCCGTTTTCCTCTAAATCCAAGCTGACTGAGCGGATCATCTTCGGTGACGTTGTTGAACTTACGCATATCCGTAGAGCCTAAGCCTGCATCAGTACAGACAACGATATCTGATCTTATAAAGCTATCAATGAGTTTCTGCTCTAAAGGTTTTATTGTAATTTGCTCATTGGTATTTCCTGGATTTACACAGAAGCCCAGAGGCATACCGTCTCCATCCATAAATAATCCCATCTGAACTATAGGATTAGGACGGTGCTCCTTTGAAAAACCATACTTACGCAGTTTATGCTCTTTATACCAGGCCTCTGATTTACCTTTGACGTCACAGTCCTCAGATTCCTTTTCTGTAAAGAAGTTTGTGCAGTCATAATAGAGTCGCCCAACATTTCTCTTTTTCAAAGCTGCGGATGAATACTGAAATAGTCTTTTCTGGATTAAATCCTCGTGCTGCTCCAGTAAGTCCATAGCTCTATAGATGTGCTGAATTTGTATATCGTGGGATTCAAGAAACTTTCTCTGAATGTTATCTGAAAGACCAAGCTTGGATGAAGGCTCAATAATTCTGCCAAAGAGTAAGGTTCTTAAGACATGGTCGAGATTGAAGCCCTTTACATGGGGATGTTTGAGTTTTATTTCCTCACAGATATTACCAAGGCCAAAACTGTAATAAAGGGATTCTAGAATCAGATAACCGGCATTGAAGATTACACTGTCTTCAGATTTACTTTTATTCTCAGTAAACTCAACTGTAACAGTTCGATTGTTTTTCTGAGCAAGTAATTTAGCTTCATCTGTCTTTCGTCTGGCATATTCCTTACACCAGGCAGCAACGTCATCAACCTGATAGGTAGCCCTGATATGCTCTGCATTACCAAGAGATTCAACTACTCTGGTCTTGGTTTTTCCCTGAGCATTTCTATAGGCTTCACAAAGATAATAGCTAACAGCATTCTTAGATTTAACAGTATTGATGTACATAATGTAATGCTCCAATGTTATCTATTTGTATTATAGAACATTATAAACATTATTACAAATAAAATATACAAAATTTAAAGATAAAAAAATAAGACTTATCAAAGTCTTAAAGAGTTTTTCTTCTACTTATTATTTACTCAACTGTCGAACTTCCGAGAAGAAAGTCGATTAGTTTTTTTGACTTCAGGTTTCTTTGACCTGCTTCACATAACTGCTTTTTTTCAGGGAACAGGAGTTACGTTTTCTTATTTCAAATGTAATCCTTTCCACATTTTTGAATAATTTTCCTAAAAAATAACCGATTTGTCATTTAAATACAAATTCATTACTTATACTTAATTTTATAAGGTTGGATTAAATTGTGTTTTAAGGCTTTAGCTAATGAGAAGATCTTGGTTAAATAGGATTCTCACATATTTCTTCATCGTTTTGTTCTGTGAATTAAGTTTTGTTACTTTTGCGGAAGAGCCTTCTAATGACTCTACTGTTATGAAGATCAATCTTGATGACGATGAGGATACACCTGAAGCAGACGGATCTTCAGCTCAGCCATCATCTCCATCTCCTCAGCAGAACCAGTCTCCTGCAGCAGCTGTACATGCTGATGCTGCTCATGCAGATGCAGCACATGATAAAGCTATGCTTGATGAGAAGCGTTCCAAGTTAAGAG
>JAZRAY010000359.1:0-2183 GCA_045634805.1 Succinivibrio sp.
TACTTTAGGATTCTTGCAATCTGAATTAAAACCACATCACCGTTGTTATGGCCGAATTTATCATTGATAAGCTTGAAGCGGTCGATATCAATAAAAATCAGAAAGGTCTGGCGTCTGTCCTTTTCAGGCAGCTGCATCAGATTATCAAGATAACGGCGAAGCTCATTTAGATTATTGATGGAGGTCAGTTCATCCACCGACAGTCTTAAATGCTGATGAATAGTCATAAGATAGGTAAAGGTCAGAGCAAAGACCGCCACCACTATCGGATAGTCAACTAAAAAGCCGATGGTTGAGAGTACAAATGGCAGTGTAATCGCCACATAAAACAGAAAATACTCTGATTTATAGTAGGTAATCTCAGTCAGTCTCTCCTTCTGTGCAGAGACAATGGATAAGGCATGATAGATGCCGAATACTGAATAAAAGCCTACTATAGCCACGAGAACATAGAAATAAGGTCCCTTTATCAGCATGCCGTTATAGGTCAGAATCAGAACTCTGCCGTCAAACATGGATGAAATTAAAAGATAGACAGCCACATAAAAAGGAATTGAATCTACAAATATCCTGTACTTATGGGCAACCGAGTAATTCGGACTTTTTATGTAGATTACAAGACTGATACCATAGATGAGGATAAAGTAAAACAGGTACTTGCAGAATGAAAAGATAATGGTGCCGCCGTTTAGCTTGTCACAGATGATATTGTTGCTGTAGAAGTTTGCACAGCGGGAGTCATAATAGAATCTGGTGCCGATATCACAGCCTACAACCAGAATGCAGATAAGTACAATACCGATATATACATAACGGTACTGATCACGGCTTTTCATCAGATAGAAAGTCACAATGAGGTAGACAATCAGACATACAAAATCTATCTGCAGTACAATCCAGTCAGTGTAGTTCATTCTGAGCCTGCCTTATCTGATTCAGCATGCTTAAGCTTATTCTCCCTTTTCTGCTCATACATGATGTTGTCAGCTATTCTGATAATATCATTCATGGTCTTGCCAGGCTGATTTAAAGGAGTGGTACCAAATGAGAGATTCAGATTTATGTCAGGAAGATTCTTCTCAGACTTCTCCTTTAAGGTTCTCTTTATATCCTCAATCATGACATCCACATCGGAGGAATCTGTATGAGAGGAGATAATGGCAAACTCATCACCGCCAAGCCTTGCGATGAAATAATGGAACTTGCGGTTTAAGTCCAGCATGGATTCTGCAACAGTACGCAGTGAGAGATCACCTACGATATGACCGTACTCATCGTTAATCTTTTTAAAATCATCAATATCCACATATGTAAGGTACATGTTTACCTTTACATAGTTGTTCATGGCATTTGAGAGGTACATTCTGAAGCGGTTTCGATTGTTAAGACCTGTCAGAGCATCCACAAAGATTCTGTTCTCCTGGGCATCCACATATAAAAACAGCACAGACAGGGTCGCAGCAACAATATAAAAGTTGCTCATAAAATAGCCAAAGGAAAACTGAATTCCGCCTAAAAGCAGAGCAAAGAAGCCGGCAATTGAAAGCTTAATTCTCACATCAAAGCTCTTCTCTTTTACTGCGCAGAAAAGACATATTCCAAAGGCTGCTGCAGTATAGAGCCCCACAAAGATATCAAGCACAAAGAAATACTCACCCTCTATAGGCTCACCAAAGAGATTGAGCTTGAAAAGATAGTATTTAAATGGAGAGATAACCGCCAGCATTGAGGTAATAAACAAAGGCAGAAGCATGAGATTTCTTAAGGTGCTGTCCTTTAGAACCTCCTCACCCAGAAATCTCCAGATAATTAGTCTAAGACACACGTAAGGCAGATAGATCCAGAGTATCAGCTCCAGACAGACCACGATGGAGTGCATAAAGAAATAGGAGCTGAACGGAAAGAATATGGATATGATTTCAAAGATATCCATAAAGACCAGAGCAAGACCTGCCAGGAGGAAATCACGGTTTACTGTACGGTGCTCTCTTATGTAGGCACGTAGAATAATCAGACTTATGAATATCAGAACAACATACAGTTCAATTCTTAAAAACATCTGCATACCACTACTTGAAGGACTCTGACAGAGCTTCCGCCTGAGTTCTGTAGGTTACATCCTTCTCAGGCTCCTTCTTCTTTTTCTTTTCTTTATCTTTAAGCTCACTTAGCTTTTTAGCCTT
>JAZRAY010000360.1:0-3402 GCA_045634805.1 Succinivibrio sp.
ATGAACGTCACGGCAGACTATGTACAGGGGACCTGGCTTATTTTGATGAGGACCATTATTTTTATATAACAGGAAGAAACAACCGGATTATAAAGGTATATGGAAACCGAGTTAATCTTGATGAGATTCAGTCTCGTCTAAAAGAACATTTTGCTGATCTGGAATGTGCTGTTATCGGAAAAGGTGATTTGATTGTCATTTGTCTGACTTCAGACAAATATTCTTCTGATGTGAAAGTATTTCTTGAAGAGAGAATCAGTCTAAATCCAAAGGCTCTGAAAATAATTGTGGTAGATAATATTCCAAAAAATGAATCAGGAAAAATTATCTACCATAAATTAGCATCTGAGCTACTCTAAAGTTACTATATCGTCTACATCTACATTTAAGGTATTGTTTTGCAGATCTACTGGTTTTAGTTTTGCAGAGTGAGGGTAGACTGCTGTAACTTTGTATAATCCTTTTGCATCCTCGTGTATTTCATATTCAGTTCCCACAGAACTAATCATATTTGAGGACTGTGCTAAAGAGAATTTCATGTCTTTTGTAATACCGTTATCCCTTCCCATGTTGATGATAATATCATCACCCTTTGTGTCTATAACTCTTGCAGATACCGGTGCACACTGCAGTTCTCTGACCAGATCCTTTGCAGCACTTGAGGTTAGATCATATAGTCTCTGACCATAATCTGAACCTCTGAATCTATCTGAACGAAGATCAATGAATTCGTCAGAATCGAATGGCCAGTCGGTTTCTCCTGAGTAATTTTTATGGAAGATTATCTGCTGGTTAATCGCATCAAAAACCTCAACATCAAAATCAATGGTTCTTGTTGGAATGAACAGCATATTGGTAATGACATTATTTCCAACCTTAGATTTGCTCAGAGAATTGATTGTTCCTGTAACAATATACTGACTGCCATACTGGGTTGAAATAGCCTTGAGATTATCCAGTTTAGTCTTGTTTGGAACATTCTTGCCGTTGTCATTGATTACATTAAGTTTTAACACCGGTCTTGTATTGAAGGTTGCTGAATTAGTGAGCTGTTCATACAGCATCTTATCCAGTTCCTTGTTTAAATCCTCAATTCCCAAAGCACCCTGGAAAGACTGTGAATCTGCATATTTAAAGGATAAAGGCAGAATTGATTTGTTGACTGTAGAACCAGTGCACTTAACTTTTGCTTTTTTATCATCGATAAAAGCCTTAATTTTTACAGTAGTTCTGTTTAGAGTGCTCTGACTTTCAAGTATGACTATTTTTTTGATTATATTGCCAGATCCTGGTCCATAAGAATTACCGCTTAGAACACCACTCTTGTATGTCTGTTCTAATCTTATATCCGATCCTGTCTGCATCAGAAGATTATGAATAGCATCATTTACGGCATCTTCACGGTTAGGTCCTATACCAGTTGCAACCTGCCAGCTGGCATTAGACTGAAACGATAATGAGGCTAAAAATAAAGTGATAGACACTTTTGCAATTTTTGAAAATTTCATAAAAACCCCAGATGATTGATTTTTGTCATATGGCATTGAAATTGCATTATTTAGACCAAGATTTGAGAAATCGTTATTTTTGTAACGAATCTTCTCTGTAACAGTAATACATTGATTATACGTACAAAAGAAGGTCAGGATGGAGAGAATGTTTTTAAAAATGCTAAGTATTGCAGCTTTGATTGCAATTTCTGGCTGTACGGCAAATCCTGCCCGTGGTGGCAAAGATTCCTCTCAGCCTCCGGTATATGAGCAAAAGGGCATGGAGATTAGTAAAACAGTCTCTGAGATGGCTGATACCTTATATGCCACAATGATCGCTGATCTAAAAGCAATTGATTCTGCAAATGGAAATGGTTTAGTCAAAAAAGTGACAATACCTAAGGTAGCAGTAACATCTTTTGTTGATACTGATACATATGAGAATGCTGGCTATCTTGGAAGATCCATGGCGGAAATGTTTGTCCATGAACTTGATCGCAGAGGTATTCAGGTTTTCGAGTATAAGCTTACCGGCTCCATTTCAATCACTAAAGACGGTGAGTTTGTATTCTCAAGAAACTGGAAGAAGGTTGCACGTCAGGCAATGGTTAGACATATTCTGGCCGGAACAATTACCCGTAATGAAAAAGGTATTGTTGTTGTCGGACGTATCATTAATATGTCAAATTCAACCGTTGTTGGATCTTCAACCGGATTTATTCCTTACGAGAGACTTCCTTACTGCTATAGAACAGGCGAGAAAAACTGTTCTATGAATGGTGCTCTTTCCTATCAGTATTATCTTCCTGAAAACGGAAAGAAGGTGACCAATGGAGCTGGAGTTACAGATACTGTAACCAGTGTAAGAGTGTCTTCTTATTCCTATAGATCAACATTAACTCCTGAACAGGAAAAAATAGCAAAGAAGAGAAAGGAAGAGGAATTTATAAATAACTACTATATGTCTGATAAGAAGGACTTTAATGCCAAATACTATGTTGAGGGGGCAAAAGTTCCAGGAACCTCAACCGGTAATTATGAGCGTTACATGTACGAAAAGAATAAATCTTCTCTAGGTTCCTCTGGTAAGTCATCAGTTGTGTACCCAGCTCAGTCATATATGTATAAGGACAGAATCACCAGAGATGTTCATGATGAGAGTCATTATTCAAGGGTGAGTGATTAGGAGAGAAAAAATGAAGATATTAAAGATTGTTGCAGTTGCAATTGCAATGTCATTAACATTGACATCATGCTCTTCTACTTTTTTAACCAGAAATATCAGTTTTACTGATTCTGGAGTGAAAAAGCCAAACGCATTTCCTGTGCTCAGAGCAACTGGTTACGCATCAATTTCAAGACAGCCAGGCGCAACATCTCAGATGAAACAGATAAAAGCTATGCGAGCTTCAAAGATTGAGGCTTACAGAGAGCTGTCAGAGCAGGTAAACGGCGTATATATAAATGCAAAGGATTCACTGAACAGTAACAGTGTTGAAACCTCCAATAACGTAAAAACAGAAGTTGATGGATTCATTCATGGCGCACGAGTAATAAGACAGTATGCCATGGGAGATACCTACGCAACCGAGGTTGAGCTTGATACCCGTGTAGTCTATGACATGTATGATATGCGCGGTGCATTATAGGGGAGGTGAATATGGAAACTGCAAGCAGATTTGTATTCAAAAAGATAACTCCTAATACTCAGGAGCCAGCTGTAAAACCGATTAAAGATTATCTGATGATGCAGGATAGAGTTCTATCATGTCTTGAGCAGGTTATCAGCAGGGAATATCTGGCTTTGAAGGAGAGACACTTTGATCAGTTACAGGGGCTTTCAACTGAAAAATCTGACCTGATGCTAAAACTACAGTCAAATGATCAGAAGCTGAAACTTCATCCTGAGGTT
>JAZRAY010000361.1:0-1625 GCA_045634805.1 Succinivibrio sp.
TGTTCTCCTCGCTCTGTTGGCAGAGAAGATACATAAAAATTATCAAAGGAGTCTTTTAGAATCTTAAGTACTGATTCTATATCCTTATCCTTTAACATGCCTATAACAGCACGTCTTTTAGCAAGCTTGGTCTTTTTATAAAGAACATCCTTTAAATGCTCTGCTGCAGGAGGATTATGCGCAACATCCAGATAAATTGATGGACTGCGCTGCACACACTGCATACGACCAGGCAGTGACACCTCTGTTATAGCTTTAACTATAGCACTACCTGAGATTTTATACCCTTTTTCCAAAAGCAGATGAATAACTTTCAGAGCAACCGGAGCACAAATCTCTGGAATTCGTGGCTTAGGATATTCAAATGAAGAAACAATTGAACTTCCCTTCTGCACATATCTGAATTTTGAATCAAATACACCATTAAAATCAACACCTTCCACACTTAAAGAGGCGTTGCGTTCCTTGCAGATCTGAGAAATTCTGTATAAAGGCTCTGCCTTCATTCTGCCGACAACCACAAGAGAATTATCTTTGATGATACCAGCCTTTTCCTCAGCTATCTTCTCAAGTGTATCTCCTAGGATATGAGTATGATCAAGGCCAATTGAGGTAATCACACTTATGTCGGCATCAAGAGCATTAACCGCATCCAGACGACCGCCAAGACCTATTTCCATAACGGCAACCTTTACCTTTGCTCTGTCAAAACAGACAAAACCGGCTAATGTTGTGAACTCAAAATAGGTTAACGGAACATCCTTAGAATTGTCATATACCTCTGAAAAAGCTTCACATAAAAGTTCATCACTGACAGGAGTACCGTCAATCATAATTCGTTCATTGAACTTAATTAAGTGAGGAGAGGTATACAGACCGGTGGAAATACCGCTGAAGGAAAGTGCAGAGGAAACTAGAGCAGCAGTTGAGCCCTTACCGTTTGTTCCTGCGATTTCGATTTTAAATGCTTGTTCAAGAGAATTTAAAGAAAGTCTGGAAATTACTTTCTGAACACGAGAAAGGCCCAGCTCCATTTTAGTAGGATTAAGGCCTTCAATATAATCAAGCCAGGCATCAAGAGAGCCAGGCTTATCGCTATTTTTATTATTTGTCATCCTATATCAACAAAATTCTCTGCCGTAGCAGAGAATAATGTCCTAAATCTTAACACCTGAAGCTTCAACTACCTGAGCGTCTACAGAATTCTGAGCCTTCTGAGCCTTCTTACGGTGTTTAGCAGCTGTCTTTACCTCAATCAGAGGAGTGTCTGGATTCTGAGAACCTAAAAGAAGTGCAACAAGATCAGCAACCTCATCTCTCATGTGAGCTCTGGTTACGATCATATCGATAGCGCCCTTCTCAACCAGGAACTCTGCTCTCTGGAAGCCCTCTGGCAGCTTCTCTCTAACGGTCTGCTCGATAACACGAGGACCGGCGAAACCGATCAGAGCATTTGGCTCAGCGATATTAACGTCACCTAACATTGCCAATGAAGCACTAACACCACCCATGGTTGGGTCGGTTAGAACACTGATAAATGGAAGATGAGCCTTTGATAACTTAGCAAGAGCAGCTGAAGTCTTAGCCATCTGCATAAGTGAGAATAATGATTCCTGCATACGTGC
>JAZRAY010000362.1:0-5101 GCA_045634805.1 Succinivibrio sp.
AGCAACAAGTGTGGGAGGTTCAGGCTCTATATCCATGACCTCTCCATCCAGCATCAAGATGGGTGTTGCAGGTACATCATTCTCTATTTTATCGTCTGCAATCAAAGCAAGTACCATTCCGTTTGCAAATGGATCTCTTGCAAGTTTTGGCTCAACACTTACTTTAGATGCATATGAGGGAACAAGCCTTAAAGCAGCTACTGTAAATCTAAGCGGAAAGTTCTCAGCAAGCGTTAAAGATGGTTTAGGTGCTGGATTTAAGTCCAGTAAAGGTGTTGCCTCATTGAGTGGAAGCGAGGCAAGTCTGACATCGAATACTTTTGAGGGAGCAATACAGAATGTCATCAAATTTGACGAGGAGCTTGTAAAAGAACTAGCCAACACCATCACAGTAAATGCAAATCCTAAGGCCTCAAAATATGAGAAGGGAATTATCGATGGAGTACTTTTCCCTATTGCAAATGAAATAATGGGATTCGCTTACAAAACAGATATTTACCATGGTTACGCAAGAAAAGTTAAGGATTATCGTGATGACAAGACTACTGTCTCACGATTCCTCGTAGAAACATGTGATTTTATATGTGACAATCTCGACCTTATAGCAAAAGCAATGAATGTTGTAACAGAAATTGCCAAAATGGCAGATGAAGAAAACTGGTTTGAGAGAAAAGGACATGTAGGAAAGAATAATGCACAGGACATAAAATACTTTTTTGCCAGCCTGAAATATACATTGAATACTATTGCCTTGCACGCTGTTTTAGTAGCAAATACATGGCCAGCAATAAAACCTGCCAAGGTTGCAATCAGAGGAGGTGAAGTAACGATCTCCTCAACAAAAGAAACCAATGCAGTTATTGAGAAAATTGACGCAAGAGCATAATCCGTTACTTTAGAAAGAAGGGTATTTGTTATGGCATTAACAGAAGAAAGCAAAAAACAATTAGAGGAATTTGGAAAAAGTCTTGCCACCGATATAGCTGTTGAGGCGGGAATGATGATTGCCGAGGAGCTTATAGAAACCTTGGTTTCCTCAAATATCAAGGAAAGTGATCCTACTGGTGACAGAGAGTCCAGACCAACCGACGATTCTGCAGTTCTTGACGAGAAAAAGGCGGAAGGAAATTCAAATGAGGGCTCTCTGGCAAAGGATGATGTCAAGGCTCAAGGTGGTGAGGTTGCAGCCTCACAAACCGACGCAGAGGCAAATAAGAACAGAGCAAAGGCACTTGAGTCAGAAGCAAAGGCATTACAGACCAGTGCAGGAGCAACAGAGATTGCAACAAAAGCACTCAAGATGAACTAAAACACAAGATAAACTAAAAATAAACGTACGGAGTAAATTTATAACATGGCTAATGTATCAAATCAGCTAGACTGGATGAATAAACATCTAGTACTTCTGCAGTATCAGACAGTGAACGAAGCTGTTGAGCAGGAGATGTTTCCTGCAACCACAGATCTTCTTGAAATTGCGGAAAAATATCCGAACAGCGAGGATTTTCTGCATGAACTGGAAAACAGGAAAGAGTATAAGGATGCCTGCGCATTTCTAGCATATAATCTGCATCATCGAGCTGCTGTCTGGTGGTCATATATATGTGTCATTGATTTACTCAAGGAACTGAAAAAAGCTCCGGCAAAACCACGTGATATTGATGACATAGGTAAACCTAAGCCATTTAATCTTCCAGATTGGGCAAAAAAACCAGAAGGTCTTGATCAACCATACGATGTTGATAAAAAACTTGCAGAGTTCAGAGATTATAAGGATAAAGCCTTTGCAGCTCATCAGGAGAGACTCAAAAATATTGATCCTGAAATCAGAAAAAGCTGCGAAGAAGCCATTGAAATTGTAATGCAGGAAGTCCGCCAGAAACACGGAGGAAAAGATCTGTTCGATCTTTTAAATGCTGCATGCGAAAAAGTCGTAAGAGATCATAATCAGGACTTTGTGATTGACGTTGCGAACAGTCCAATTACAAAAGCAAAAAAAGAACTGCAGGATAAAATTGAGGCATCACGCAAGGAAACCATTGAAACAATCAAAGCAGCCTTACCAAAGGTTGATCTTAAAGCTCAGTTAAAGAACAAGCGTTCGGCACTGGACAGCGTATATAGCTATATTGTGTCTCCTGATGAAGATAATGCAAATAACTGTATAAAAATTGGTAACAAAGGTCCTGATACTCCGGAAGGACTGCTTGCACTTGTAGCATTCTGGAGTTTTGGAGATCTTGCTCCAAAGGGAACAGTTGTTGTAAAAACACCAGCAGGACTGCTTGGCAACGGTATTAATTCCCTGATGCTGATGCTGGCCCTGGCTCCTGGCGGAGAGAAAAAGCTTAAGGAAAGATATGAAACCTACTTTAAGCTTGGTTATGATGTAGCCGCAGGAAAAAATAACTGGAGTAAGAGTATTGAGGAAGGTAAAGCGCCTCATGCAGAACTGAATCTTTATGAAAATATGGAGAATGAAGTTGCTGCTAAAGAAGGGGCTGAACAAACACAGAGCTCCGCTCCTGCTGACAAAGCACAGGCTTCAGCTCCGGAGAAACCTGTAATCAACAGATTCAAATAAAGAGTCTAAACCGTTAACTGAACCGGGGAGCTAATGTAGCTCCCCGGTTTCTTTATTCAAAAACAAAACGAGTACACGCTGACAATCAGTGAGATGCCGATTCAAGCTCATCTATATACAGAGGATCGTAGACATCCTGAGACTCAGGCTTATGTGAGTTTTCATAATCAGAGAAAAACTGACCTATAAACTCAACCTCATTTATGGCAGTATGACCAGATGGTCGCATATATCTGAGATCAGATACCATAATTCTGTCGTACTGCTTTCCTACAAGCTTGTAGTCAATCTCATTTAAAACAGAATCAACATAAAGGTAAGCCGCAACTCCGCGAACGTGCTTTGAATACCTTGGTGTAGTTCCATAGAATAAGGCTACATCATTATCAAAGAAGAGCAGATCTCCAGGTTTGGCCTGAGCAAAAGTAGCCAGTCTCTCCTCATAAGGCTTTCCTACAAGATCAATACTCTTTGGAGAAGCCTTCTTCATGGATTCAAAATCAAGCGGCATATATATGCCGATAGAACGATATACACGTGAAAGCATTTTTGAATTTGAACGCAGCTCATCAAGATAGGAATACTCTGATCTGGATAAGTTCTTGTACAATCTGGCCTGAGCAAGAATGTTTTTTCTGGTAGGATTCAGATGTCCCACACTCACACTGTCAGTAGACAGTTCAGAATTCTTATATGACAGAATTCCGCCCTCATTTACAGGAAGCAGCGCAACTGGCTTTTCAATGGTTGATTTAGATGCGTCCAGAAGAATCACATCACCCATGGAATAATCGTAGATTTTCTTATCCTTTGTATCCAGTGTAATTCTGTATACGGGATCTTTTACCACAGCAAAATCTGATGGCTTTACAACCTTAAGCCAGCTTAAGTATCTTGTAAAAGCAAGATTAACAGTTGAGACCCATCCTCTTGCAAACCTTGTCTGAACAAGATAGTAGCGTTTATCAGAGCTTACTGATAAAACAGCTACAGCATCCCCTATTGAAAGCTCATCGATATGAAGAAGATTTCTGTCCTTTGTTTTTTTATCCTTATGCCATACATCATTAGATGGCATAAGCAGGAGAGGTGTCTTTTTGGTTATAACCGCAAAAGCTGTATTAATAGATTCAGGAAGAGCTTCTATATTACAGTTCTGCTCCATTCTCTTAATGGTAGTATCCTTGATGGGACCAGCCTTGTTTACAGCACCGCTCTCAGAGAACCTGTAGGCATCTCCCTGCAGCTGTCTTACTGTCTGTTTTATGAACACACTTGAGAATTTCTGAGGAAACTTAATAAGATTATAGCCATAGGGAATACGATTTAAGATACCGGAATTGATATCATCGAGCATTTTTCCTTCAGACAGAGTCTTCTGGTTAATAGAGTCAGAGACAAAATGATCATCGTTGGAGTTCTCTCCAACAATTTCTGGGCTGACAACCTTTTTCTCCTCAAAAATTCCCAGCCCTCCGCAGGATGCCAAAAGCATACCTAAAGAGATGATGGTCAGGACTCTGACAGTTGAACTACCGGAAATCTTCATGCTCAATTATCCCTTAGTAATTTACAAAACTGTCAGCTGCAGGCCAGTTATCAGAGCTAGGCCACTCCTCAGGTGTAGGAAGCTTTCCGACAATACCCAGTGATACGAAGAATACACTTGGATCACCTTCATCAGGAACAATCTCAATAGGAACAAAGGTCGATTTTGTATCCTCGTTGTATTCTCCCCTTTCATCAAGGTACAGCTGCAGTGCAGGATAACCTCCATCGATTACAACCTGACAGTCAGGATCAGCAGAATCAGAGAAACGATAGAACCTGAATACAATCTCACTGTTATCTATAGGTGCAGATGAAATGGCTATATTCTTATTGCCGTTTACAAATGCAGGCAGTTTCTGAGTTGTCTTTCCATCTCCAACAGTAATGTCAAAGTAACGATATCTTGCGATTGCAAGCTCACTGTTAATGTTCTGAGCTGTTAGGAGACGGCTCTGATCAGAGGCATCCACAAGACCAATCTTAAACTGCATATTCTTTCCGCTTCCGGAGAGAATTCCCAGAATATTGGAAATGCTTGATGCCCATGACTTGAAGTCAGCCTGTCTGTTAGTCTCAGGACTGAAAATCAGAGGACTCTTCAGATCATCGTTCTTCTTGAGTGTATCGTTCTGCTTTGCAAAGGCTGCAAGAGGATCAGTTGCCTTTTCAGATGCAGTATCTGACAGTCCAAAGGACTTGAATACCACTAAAAGACTCTTGATATCGTTCTTGGTAAGAACTCGCTCCTGAGGATCTGCATCCTTTACTATTGGGAATACCTTCAGCTCAGACTGGAACTGCATTAATGACAGACTTGCCTCATGAGAGGCATCTCGTTTCAGAAGCTTAACACCAAGCTTGGTAAAGTCAGCCCACCAAGGAATATAATTGCTTCCCTTTGCTGGCTTGCTCAGGTTCAGAAGCTTCTCATTAAGATCTTTTTGAGACATCTGCATTACGATGTTG
>JAZRAY010000363.1:0-3178 GCA_045634805.1 Succinivibrio sp.
CTAAATCCTGAGAGGTTGAGGCGATTACTCTTACGTTTGACTTGATTGCTGTTGTGCTGTCGATATTGGTGTATTCGCCTGTCTGCAGTAGCTTTAACAGTCTTGACTGGCAGTCCATTGGCAGATCATTGATTTCACTGATGAACAGGGTGCCGCCTTCTGCCTTGGCAATAGCGCAGGTTGAAGGATCCTTGGTAATGTCACCGAACAGCTCATACTTAACCATTTCCTGTGGAATTGATGAGATGTTGATTGAAACAAAGCTCTTGCCGGTTCTCTCACCGTGATTGTGCAGGGCTTTTGCAACCTGGCCACGACCGGTACCGATTTCACCGTGAATCAGTACAGGTAAATCAGTCTTGGAAACACGACCGATAAACTTGAATACATCCTGCATTGCAGGTGACTTGCCGATAATCTCTGTCTCATCCTTCTGCTCAACAGGTGAAGCCATTAGAGTATTGCGGTTTCTCTGGCTTACAAGCTGAAGCATGTTTACTCTGTGAACTGCTGCTCTTCTGATAACTGCAACAGCCTGATCGATGTCGAATGGCTTTGGCAGATATTCAAATGAGCCCTCGTTGAAGGCATCAATAGCAGCTGACAGATCAGAGTGAGCTGTCATGATAATGAAAGGAATGTTCTCATCTACTTCGTGAACTGCTTTGATTAGCTCAAGACCATCAATGCCAGGCATTTTAATATCTGAAACGATAACATCTGGTGTTTCTTTCTTAATTGCTTCAAGTGCAGCTTCAGCGTTTTCGAAAAGGCGGTGATTAATGCTGTTTACATCCAAAGCTTTATCGAAAACAAAGCGAATGCTTGCATCATCGTCTATTACCCAAATCATTGGATTCATTATCGGTATTCTCCGTGACTTTCTGTTTTGACTGGTAAAATTATTCTAAATTCGGTTTCGTGAGCATCGGACAGACACTCAATGGTTCCATTATGACGTTCGATTATATTCAGAGCCAGTGATAAGCCCAGACCGTTGCCGTTAGGCTTGGTGGTTACCATTGGATAAAACAAGGTCTTTTTTAATTGTTCGGAAATCTGTGGTCCGTTGTTGATGATTGAAATAACCATGCACAGCGGATGTTTGGTTTCTCTTATGATTGTTCTGAAACTTGCGCGGGTTTTAATCCTGATTACAGGATTGGTGAAAACCTCGTTATCAAGTGCGTCAATTGCGTTGTTGACGATATTTAAAATAACCTGCTCGATTGAATCTGAATCTAAAGGCAGCTCAGGCAGAGATGGATCGTAATCCTTCTCAATCTTTATTCTCTTGCAGTTATCCTGAAGCTGAACAAGCTTTAATACCTTCTCAATCAGATAATGAATGTTAACCTGGGTTAAAGGATTTGGACGCTGAGGTCCTAAAAGGTTGTTAACCAGAACCTTCAGTCTGTCGGTCTGTTCGATAATAACCTTGGTGTAATCCTTAAGATTCTCCACCTTGTCTGCATAGGTCATCTCAATTAACTGAGCTGCGCCTCTGATGCCGCCTAAAGGATTCTTAATCTCATGAGCAAGATTTCTGATAAGGTCTCTTGCAGCAGTGAACTGGAAGTTCTGCTGAGCCTGATTTATAAGTTTTTCCTGATGGGCAATAGGGTGGATTTCAACTAGGAATCCGTCAAATTTGTTGTCTGAATACTGGAAGATAGTGAGGTCGGCTTTTGATGTTTTGCCAGGATAAGGAGTGAAACGCACGTCGGCGGCAGAGAAACCTTGGAAATTAACGTTGAAGTCAGGATTATTCAACGTATCTATCAGAGCAATTTCCTCCCTGTCTACCAGATCCTGTAGCTTCTGTGACTTTAGACGAGTTCGAGAAATTCCACACAACTGCTCTGCAGCGGTATTTGCATACAGGATACTCATTTCGCCATCCGTAATCATTACCGCCGTTGTCAGGTTTTCTAATACATTTTCCTTATCAATTTCGGACATCAGATTGCCTATAACGTTCTATAATAGTGCATGTGATATTTTCTTACACTTTATCACAAAATTGGAAAATGGCACAAAAATAGTGCAGTTTTTTACGAATAAAGAGGGATTATGAGGATAATGATTTGATATATATAACATTTATGGAAATAAAAAAGCCTGCACCAAAATGGAACAGGCTTTCAGGACTCTAAACTTGAGTACTATTCGTCAGCTTTCTTACCGCCAGCGGCTCTGAATGCGCGAACACGATCAAGCTCAGACAGATTCTTCTTACGGATTCTGATGCTCTGAGGGGTAACCTCAACCAGCTCGTCCTCGTTGATGAACTCAAGAGCCTGCTCTAAGGTCATCTTAACTGCTGGGGTCAGGATAATGTTATCGTCTGAACCTGCAGCACGAACGTTGGTCAGTTTCTTGGTCTTTAATGGGTTAACAGTCAGATCGTTTGAACGAACGTGTAAACCGATAACCTCACCCTCGTAGATCTCCTCACCTGGAGATACGAACAGTCTGCCACGCTCCTGTAGGAACCATAGAGCGTATGGAACAGCCTTACCGGTATCGTTAGAAATCAGAACACCGTTCTGTCTCTCACCGATGCTGCCGCCTGCATACTCATCGTAGCTGTCGAAGGTATGGAACATTAAACCGGTACCTGAAGTTAGAGTCATGTATAGTGACTGGTAGCCGATAAGTCCACGTGCAGGGATACGGTAATCAAGACGAACACGACCCTTTCCATCTGGAACCATGTTCTTCAGCTCACCCTTACGAAGACCTAACTCTTCCATAACAGGACCCTGATGCTCTTCCTGAAGATCTAAGGTTAGAATCTCATATGGCTCAAGAGTCTTGCCGCCTTCCTTGTGAAGAATAACCTCTGGACGTGAAACAGCCAGCTCGTAGCCTTCACGACGCATCTCTTCAATCAGAACTGACAGGTGTAACTCACCACGGCCTGATACCTTGAATCTGTCTGTATCTTCAGTAGCTTCAACACGCAGAGCAACGTTGTGAACAAGCTCCTCGCGAAGTCTCTCTTCAATGTTTCTTGAAGTGATGAACTTACCTTCACGACCTGCAAATGGAGAGGTGTTAACACAGAAGTTCATGGAAACTGTTGGCTCGTCAACTGACAGAGCTGGCAGAGCTTCAACTGTTGAGTTGTCACAGATGGTATCTGAAATCTTAAGTCGGAGGCCAAGCGGTCTTA
>JAZRAY010000364.1:0-15449 GCA_045634805.1 Succinivibrio sp.
GAGTATTTAGAGGGCCCTTACCGTCAGCAGGATCGCCAACACCGTTAATAACTCGACCTAAAAGCTCTGGACCAACAGGCACGGACAACACATGTCCGGTAGGAATAACTTCGGTATGAAAGGAGATACCCTCAAGATCACCTAAAGGAGTTAATAGAGCGGTATTCTTTGAGAAGCCAACAACCTCGGCTCGCAGTTCACCAGCCTGACCAGGAGTTCTTAAAAGGCACAGCTCACCTACCTTCACCTCAGGCACAACCGCATGAATAATCGTGCCGACAACCTCTTCCACTTTTCCACGAATCTCAACGGTTGCGGCAGACTGTACTGCTTCTTCTAAAATCTGACCAATATATTCAAGAGCCATTTACTTCCTCTTGATATGATTTTCTAAACTGCGCTGCAGAATCTTAAGCTGTGAGTTAAGACTTGCCTCAACCACACCCTGCTCTGTTTCTAAAAGACAATCTCCTACCTTAAGGTTAGGATCGGCCACCATGTTGATATAGCCGGTTGGATTGTCACGACCGACCAGATAATTCTGCAGAGACTCTCTTAAAATACGTTCATCCTGAGAAGATACTCTCATCAGAATACTCTTGCTGCCTCTTACAGCATTGAGTCCCTGATGAACAACTCTGGTTACAAGTTCATTCTGGTCAAAGGAGCCGATAATCTTGCTGACAGCATCCATAACCACACTGACCAGCTGCTTTTCCAGACCTTCAATGGAGTCCACCTGCCCCATAACCATATCCATCAGCTTTTCAGTATAGACAGACTTACCTTCATCAAGACCAACCTCATAGCCTTCATCATAGCGTTTCTTATAAACAGCCTTTGCCTGTTCGCCAGCCTCAGCAGCTGCAGCCTTAACCTTGTCCACAAGCTCATTGGCGTTTGAAAGCAGAGAATACTCAGCTACCTTGATAACCTTGGAGCCTGGTCTTACCGACCACATTTTAGTGTCTTTTAATTGAAAATATTCTGACATGATTCATCAATCTCCAGACAGAGAATTTTAACTGTACAGTCAAAGAGCAGCTTTTCATCACTGTCAGATAAATCAAGTCTGACAGAGCTCTCAGGCTTGTAGGATATTCTTTCCTGACAATCAGCAGAAGCCCTGCCGATTATATCAGCAAGAACTGCATTTCCTGACTCTCTGAGTGCCTGTTCGTTTGACGAAAATGAAGAGATGATTCTGTTTTTAAGATGTGTCGGAATATACAGACTTCCACGTCTTAAACCAAAAGAATAAATCTCCTCACCCAAATACTCTCTGTATTGTGTAACCTGCTCTTTTTTGATATCTGATACCAGGATCTGTGAACAGATACATGCACAAAGCAGCTTTCTTAGCAGCTCAAGCTGTTCCTCTGAACAGAAACAGAACCTGTTGGCAGGATTTTCAAATTCAAAATAACCTTCGCTGACTTTTGCGAGCTTTCTTAAAAGCGAATGATTATCCAAAAAACGTTGAGCGCTGCTGCTCTGCATGATCTCATCGGGCAGCACCGCTTTTTCATCAAGATGGTTATACTCAAGAATCTTCTTGAGAAGTTCTCTTTTCTCGGTAAGCAGTGATAGAGCAAACTCTCTGTTCATAGCAGAACTCCATCAACTACTTTTGAGGTTCTTTATCGGCTTTAGACTCTGTCTCTGCAGCTGCTTTTTTAGGCAGATTCAACTCAAGAGAAATCAGCTTCTTGAACCTTAATCCAAAGATAGCCAAAGCTGAGATTAAGATACCGGCAATAATACCGAAAGACAGCAGAGCTGAGGTTGTCAGATACCAAGGCACAGTCTTTAAAGCTGGAGGAAGAATCTTCTCGCGGTAGTCCTCAAGCATTACATTGACGCGTTCTCTGGTTAGACCAGGAACAGCCTTGGCGGCAGTTTCGCGGATTGCACCCACCATATTCACAACAGGTGAATTTGGAGTGTGTCTGATAAATACAGCAGCTGAAGGAGGTGTGGTAATACCTGATGACTGCTCATGCTGAACCAGGGTTACATGAACACGGGAATCTAAAACACCGTCGATCTTTGAGAAGGTATCAGATAGTTCCTGTGACAGAGCAAAAGCAAAGCGAGCCTGCTCCTCAAGCTGAGAGGAAATCATAGAATCGCCGGAGAACACGGTACCTAAGCTCTTGAAAGGAGTACGAGGCAGAGAATTCTCCTTGATGATATCCAGAGCTCTGACCATATCCTCATGTTCAACCGCGATATGGTATAGACCTTTACCCTCACTCACCTTTTCGGCAACAACACCGCGTCTTAGCAGTGCTGAAAGCATTTCATTGGCATCCTTTTCAGTGATTCCTGAATACAGAGTTTCCTTACATCCCACAAGGAACAGGGAGAAGAGTATAGTCAGAATTACCGCGAATTTTTTCATAATTATTTCTTTACATCAGCAATATGAACAGTAAACCGTAAAAAGATACTCACAGCCTCTAAAGTTTTACTGCCCTACAAAATCAAACCAACACAATTTCACTTTATCTAGAAAAAATTATAGTTTGTCATTTGAAAATTTTCAGTCGAACAGGATATAAAATCAAAGATATTTAGTTCGTTTTTTGAGACTAATCGCTTAATTTTAAAAATAATTATAAATCTGTGCCAAATGACGCCACTTTTGGTGGAGTGGACAATACTCGCTTCATGTATTTTATTTAGAAAAAAACAAGCCGGACATAGTAGTCCGGCATCATAAAAATTAAAATCTTTTTTAAACCAGCAGAAGTTAAACAGCTCCGAAAGCAAAGTCCTTATTATCAAGCATAACTTCATTGCCGATACGGTTGCTAGCTTCACCAGATCTCTTTTTGTTACCTTCAGAATCCTGTTCGTCAGCATACTCCTGAATAACTTTTAGTATGCCGTTAACAATTCCAGGCATGAAAGGCTCTCCGAAATTACTGTTGGAGATGACAACCAGATTATCAAGAAGCTTTCTGATACCTCCATTGCCGCTATCAACACCCTCTTTAAGTTTCTGTGCTTCAGCCTGCTTGCCTAATCTTAGAAGCTGTTTAACACTGTCAGATACGGCATCAAGCACTGACTTTGGCATATTCTCCTTACGGTTGCCAATACTATCTCCCAGACGGGTAAAGACTGTCATCAGTGAAGCGCAGTGAAGGATTGATTCCTTCAGATCGCCTGATCTTGTCTGTCTTGTCTGCATGCCCATAGTACGTGAATCTTCAGCTTCAGTCTTGGAAATAGTGCTGTGGATGATTCCGTGAGTTTCAGTCTTTAAGAACAGTCTGCGAGGCTGATCATTCATCTGAGGCAGAGTAAAGTAATGGAAAGTCTTCATTCCATTCATAAGGCCGCCCATACCAGTTGGAATATCCATACCTCTTGGCATATTCATGTGACCATCAACTGTCATATGGTGATAGAACTTCGCATGAGTAGAGGTTCTCATATAAATCTCTTTACAGGTATCAAGCCACTGATACAGTCTGCCGTTTGGATCTTCTACTGAGAATGAACCTCTCTCATTCAGCTCGTTCTTGTTATTAGTTGCAGCATGGAATGCCAGTGTCAGACAGGCTGCATTTCGTGGAGTACACTGATGTCTGTAGCCATGTCCAGCAAGAACATCCTTCATAATCTCACGGCCCTTGTTAATTCTGGCCTCAAGAATAGACTTGAACTCATCAATAGAATTAGGTCTTTCTGATGGAGGACAATCCTTAATCATAGACTCAAACTGAGCTTTATTAAAGACTACATCAGAATTACCAACCCTAACGGTAATAGAGTCAGGAATTGCAAAACCAGGTCCACCTGAATTCTGCTGAGGAACAGCACTCAGAGGAGAGACATAGCCCTTTGCCGCATTGACTCCGTCCTCACCCATCTGTCTTGCTGCAGCTTCATCAGGATGAGTTGCATTCTGGATCTTTTCCTCGGCAAAGGTATTAAAGAACTTCTCTCGCTGATCCTTGTTAACAGTAATCTTTGCAGTACCATCTGCAGCAATTTCAAGCTGTACACCCGCTGCCGTTGCGAATGCACGTAGCTGAACTTTAGCGTTTGCGCTCAGAGGTTCATCACAGTGATAAACAAGATTATCGCCATCTACATGTGCCTGCCATGGAATTCTGGTTTCAGGTTTAACATTCAGATGCTCTAATGGAACAGAACCATCATCACTTACCCAGGTGGTAGGTGAAGTCAGCTTTTCAAGATTTTCTATGGTTTCAATTGCATTCTTCTGTGTTTCAGGACCATCAGCATTTAAATCATCATAGAAATGAAGCTGGGAGTCAGAAACGTTCAGAATTTTCTGCATATTGTCATTGAATTCCTTCTCTTTGGCGTTAATATCTTCCTGAATCTTTAAACGCAGAGCTTTTTCAGCATCGGAAATGCCTGGCGCTTTTGCATCAAAGGCCTTACGATAATCGTCAAACAGTTTAGTGATTTTTCCTGACTGCTTGGCTTCTCTTAAACTTATAACACCCTGAAGTTTTGCAAATCTGGTGTCATCGTCAAAGATGGAGAAATTATTAAAGCGAGGCTTTAGAGAAAAACCGAAATTATCCTTAAAGGTAAGATTGTCGTTAACCTCAAGGAATCTACCGTTTCCTTCCAGAGAATGGCCAGGATCAATTGCAAAGAACTTGCCGTTGGCAAAGCCCTTGTTCTGACCGTGAGAGCCAATACCGTCACGATCCGCTGTAGTCAGGAAGAATGCCTTGTATTTACCAAGTTTCTCAAGAGGCTGACCTCCCTTTTTATGATTTGGAACGACGATTCTTCCATCCTTTATATAGCCTTTTTCCAGATCCTCATAACCCTCTGAGAATTTTGCCTGAAGCATGATCTTTGGATGTCCGTCAGAGTATTTACCTCTAACAATTCTCAGATCCTGAGATGGAACACCTAAGATACGGGACAGATCGTTTGCCAGAGCTTCAGTAACTGCTCCAGATGAGATATCGTCAGCTTTCTGGGCACTCCTCAGACGATACAGTGAACCGAACTTACGGGTTGCAATTCGCTCAGGACGCATGAACTTGCCAGCATGAGCAGCCTTCTTAATGAAGATACGGTCATTCTCGTTATAGTCAAGCTTCATGATATGTCTGTCATTAAAACGCTGGAAGATAGGTGACTTCTTATAATCGTCACTACCCACTTTAACGTTAAGAACAGCATTACGGATCTGAACAAACAGCTCCTTCTTCAGAATGTCGTTTTCTACTTCAGTGTAATCAGTATAGTGTGGGAATTTATCCTCAAAGGCTTTATAGATTTCACTGTTTTTATCTTTCATGCCCTCCTCAATCATATAATCAGCAACAGCGGATACACATGCAGGATGAGCATTTCCGCAAAGCATAATCTTATCGCGTAAGGTCAAGTCTGGCTTACTGCACTTATTACGTAACTCGTCATTGTGAGCAAGGATTTCATTAAGTTTTTTCTCACTTTCCTCAGATGTGTAATCCATCATCAGACTCTTAGTGTCGTTTAATGACCAGTCATTTTTGTAGATAAAGCCAGGCTCAACACCGTTATCCTTAAGTTTCACCAAAATAACAGGATCGGTCTCGGAACGGTTAATTGTCATGCCGGCACCAAGTGTACCTTTCTTGATGCTGTCCTCAACTGAGGTATCCTCACCTTCCATAATCACATTCAGATTAGAAAGACCGGTTGCATCTGTATCTTCAACCTTGACCTTACGAGCAGAAGCATCGCCTAACTCTTCAGCTTTATAGGATTCATTACCAACCTCAAGCTTGATAAGTTCATCCAGTCTTTCTGAAACCTTATTTGACAGAGTGGTCAGATCGTTGATGGACTTAAGATCTAATCCTTTGCAAGGATTTTTATTCAGCATAGCCTTGATATTCAGTCGCATCTGCTGAGGAAGTTCTCTGAATTTAGGATCAGTATCAACCTGACGTCTAAATTCGTTAACAACACGATGTATCTTGAGGGCCTCAATATTTGAGATAGTTGCTTTGATATCACAGGCACGCAGAGATTTCTTACGCTGAGATCTGGAACTTAGAGTAGTATCAAAAGCATGTTCTCCAAAGACGCCATATTTCTCTGAAAGAGCCTTGCGGAAGGCACTCATAGTTCTTTCATTGGCTTTGGAACCTGTAGGTATGATAAGACGGCCAAGTTTGACCTCTTTGCTATCTTCTCCTACAACAATATCTCTTGAGCCAAAAATAGTGCTGTCAGCAGCATGAATGAAAGACTGTAATTTATCTGTCATGATACATCTCCATCAGGAACAGGCATTTGAATATATATTTAGGACATCATTCCAATTCCGTTAAGCCTGATAAGTTCTTCCTGTCGTTTATCGTCATCAGCAGATGTATTTACTCTGTCAAGCCACATATCACATAGCTGAAGAATCTTCTCCAGAGTATCTACAAAATTCTCTATATCTGAATAAATGACGTTTACATCAAAAAAATAGTTGTAAATCAGAGTCTCGTTCTGAGGTTCTATTGTGAAATATCCTCCTGCTGTGTCCTGTCCGAACAGAGCACCAACCAGAAGGTCACGATAGACATTCTTAGGAGTATCCTTTCTTAAAGTACATACTTCCACAAAGCAGAGAACCTTGCCTGTACCTTCGACATACTGAAGATTGACGTTATATTTATCGTCAACTCTTACTGATACCAGACCACCTTCATCTGCCTCGAAAGATTCGATGCCAGTAAACTTTCTAACTTCAGCTAAAAAAGCCTTATAGTCATCAAATGAGTTCATACTCGCTCCTTATATTCAGAAACATAGTCCTATGTCTATAACTCTATTATAAATGCATTATGCAATATATCTATTTTATGTCACTACATATATTAAAGATTTATCAGTATTTGTGATCGTGGTTCAATAAAATAAACACTGCAAAAATTGTTGATATATTCCAAGCATTAAATATAGAGAATATGGCTTATTTTTTATTCACGCGAAACAAAAACTGATTTTTTTTTTAAACAAAAATCACAGAGTAATTTGGTCTTTTTTGCTTCTAATCACTTAATTTAAAAAGCAAATATCCTAAGATGGTCAGGACATCCGAATTTTTTGATAAAAAATAGGAGCAAACGTGATTACTCAGGATAAAAAAATACTAATCGCAAAGGATGACAGCAAAGAAGTTTATCTTTTGTCGAATATGGCAAACAGACATGGACTCATTACAGGTGCAACCGGAACAGGTAAAACCGTTACTCTTCAGACAATGGCTGAAAGTTTCAGTCAGCTTGGTGTTCCTGTATTTCTATCAGATGTAAAAGGAGATCTGTCCGGTATTGCGGCAAAATCATCTCCATCAGGAAAGATAGCTGAAAGAATCGAAAAGCTGCAGTTAAAAGAGCTTGGTTATGAATCACGTGGCTTTCCTGTAGCTTTTTTTGATGTATACGGCGAAAAGGGACATCCTCTCAGAACTACCATCTCCAGCATGGGACCTCTGCTTTTATCCAGAATTCTGAATTTAAATGAAGTTCAGAGCGGACTTATGCATATCGTATTCAGAGTAGCTGATGACAACGGCATGCTGCTTTTAGATTTAAAAGACTTAAAGGCTATGCTCAAGCATGTTTCTGATGAGAAGGCAAAATATCAGGAACATTACGGAAATATTTCATCCGCTAGTGTCGGTGCAATCCAGAGAGGACTTCTACGTCTGGAGGATGAGGGCGGAGATCTGTTTTTTGGAGAGCCTGAGCTTAATATTGAAGATTTAATGCAGAGTGATGAAAACGGCTTTGGACAGATCAATATTCTTGAATCCGAGAAGCTCATCAATAATCCTAAGATCTACTCTACAGTACTGCTGTGGCTTTTATCCGAACTGTACGAGAAGCTGCCAGAAAGAGGAGATAAGGAAAAGCCTTTAATGGTATTCTTCTTTGATGAGGCTCATCTGCTGTTTAATGATGTTGAGCCTTCCCTGCTGCAGAAGATATGTCAGGTGGTAAGACTTATCAGATCAAAGGGAGTCGGAGTTTACTTTATCAGTCAGAATCCTTCTGATATCCCTGATGAGGTATTAGGTCAGCTTGGTAACAAGATTCAGCACGCACTAAGATCCTTTACACCAAAAGATCAGAAGGCTCTTAAGGCAGCAGCCGATTCATTCAGAGCAAATCCTCAATTCTCTACTGAAAAGGCTATTGGCGAACTGGCTGTAGGCGAAGCCCTGGTATCCTTCCTCGATGAAAAAGGCTCTCCTTCAATGGTTGAGAGAAGCTTTATTGTGCCACCTCAGAGTCAGGTTGGACCTATTGATGATGCTCAGAGAAAGACTCTGATTAGAACCTCTCTGCTTGCAGGTATTTATGATACAGCTGTTGACAGAGAATCTGCCTACGAAATTCTGACTCAGAAAGCTCTTGCTGACAAGGAAGCGGCACAAAGAGCAATTGAGGAGAAGGAAAGACAGAAACAGATGGTTCTAGAAGAACGTCAGCGTATACAGGAAGAAAGACTGCGCATGGCTCAGGAACGACATCAGGCAGCAATGCAGAGACAGAGTGAAAGAGCCGCAAGATCTAATCCTACTGTGGTTGACCAGATTATCAGAACAACCGGAAGAACTATTACCTCCTCTATCGGAAGGTCTATCGGAAGAACTATTGTTAGAGGTGTTTTAGGAAGCATTTTCGGAAGTAAATAGCTTATTCCTGCCAGGAGAGGCTTTCAATAATGCCTCTCCTTAATTTCGTGACATGCTCCCACCGCTGCTGGCTAAAGATAAGAGTGTGCCTATGGACTCTTATGCTCCTGACTTTAGTAAAGCAGGTGTACGTCTGGCTGGAGTTGAAAATATACGCAGCAGGACTTAACAGTCCTGCTGTTTTTTTACAGACAGATCTCAAGTTCTTTGAGAAAATCCACCATAATTTGATCCTTCCTTCATTATCAAAATCCTCAGAACTACAAATCGTCAGCTGTCATATATTTTGTGCTATTTTTTAAGGTAGAGGGAAAATAATCCTGTTCTGTGCAGAAATGTCGATCATTACTGTGATCTGTTCGATATTCTATGAATATTACATTTGCACTACATTTATTAAAGTTTATACTATACATGTAAGCTAAATGCTAAGGTGAAATTATGGTTGAAGCAAAATACCTGGGTTACCTGGAGTCACTTGGAAAAGCAATGGGACTCTCATTGAAATACGATGAAAACAACGTCTGTGAGATTATTGTAAACAGCAATGACGTAGTGGATGTTGTGGCTAATTCAGAGGATCATAATCTGATCCTGTCTACCGTAATCGCACCGGATCTTCCTGATCCAGTAAGTTACTCTGTTGTGATTGATTTAATGGATCTTGCTTTGGGACCTGTTCTGACACGTGGCGGAAACTGCCCTGTTGTCGGACGCGCCCCTGAGACAGGAATGCTGGTTCTGTATCAGGTATGTACAGAATCATATCTTGATGAAGGCTCAGTTTATGAAATCTTTATGGATTTCTTTAAATTCAAGCTTTCATTAAGCCAGCATATAGAAAAAAATGCCTCTGCAGTCTCCAAAGACAACAGCAATAAAAGTGCAGGAATTATAAACGCCTAATTACAAAGGCAGGAGCTCAAAATGTCAGATAATATCATCAGAACCAACGATGTAAAAAATCTTTCTGTCATGGATGTTATCAACAACATGCAGAATAAAGACGGCACCTTAAATATAAGTACCAAGATTGAGGTGAACGGAGAAAAGTATGAGTTCTGTCTGAGTGAGGGCTCCAACGGTAAAGTGCGCGCTACTACCAACGTGTTACAGGAAAAAGGCATTTTTGCTTCTCTGAAGAGATTTTTCTGCGGTGATAAGAATGCAGCACAAAGAATGACAGTTGCAAATGAAATCACCAGGAAGATGAAAGATATCATCGACAGCAACAAGTATACTCAGATTACAGGAAATCTGCTTCAGTTCAGAGCAATTATTGACAAAAACATAAAGGCAAACAATAAAAACATTGAAATTGCTGACTATGGTTTATCTCCAAACAGAGATGTAGTAAAACTAAACAATCTGCTTGCTAAGATTAAAAATGAATATGCAGACAAAAATTTAAATATCTCTTTCAACCAGATTGATAACTACAATTCAGCCTGTAAGATAAAACCATCTACCCTCTGTATCTACCCTGATGCAGGAAAGATACGTCTTGAAGGCACTCTTGATGATACCCTTGAGAAAATCAAGAACGGTACAATTATGCAGGAGTTTGACCCTCACTGGAAAATTCCAGAGGATAATGTTAAAGAGTGGACAAAATTTCTTCAGAGACCAGAGAATCTGAAGAAAATCAATATTCCAGCCAAGCTAAATGAATATCTGCATCAGCCAGAGAATTCCGTTCCAGAGAAGACAACCGGCTGGAAGGCAGAATTTAAGGCAGATCCTGATAAAGCCTTAAGAAACTTTGTCATCAAGAATATATCTTATCAGTATAAGGATATTACTTCTGGCGAGCTTGAGCAGCTTATAAAGGATATGAAACGCTATCTTGATATCATGAATACTCCAGACAAGACAGAGCGTGACGATGCTTTAAGAGCGTTCTTTGATCCAAAGAAATTCAGAAACGAGAAAGAACAGGCTAAATATGAAGAGGACCTGAGGACCAATATTGCAGAGAATCCTGAATACTCTGAAGAAGAAATGACCGAATACACCAATAGCCAGCATCATGTCGGCAAAACCAGACGTTTTGCGATTTTAAATAATATCATTGTGTATGCAACCTTCAGACAGACAAGTAAGCTTGGACTTGAGTTTTTCCATGAGCAGAACAAGCCTGTGATGTTCCAGTTTGCAGACTATAACGGAAAGAACCTTGAAGGCAGATTCGATACCATCGAAAATGAGATAAAAGATAAAAAGGATAAAAACGGAAATATGATTCTGGAAAAAAAAGGCTCTGCAATCACCCATTCAGAAATGCGTCACGCAAAACGTATGCAGCAGCGCTTTGACCAGCAGGTCGACATACATTATGTCAGCGGCGGTTAGAAAGCCAGCTAGTTGAGACTTTTTTAGATTACTCCTTATGTTTGTTTGACAGCCTGTAAGTTCTTTTACAGGCTTTTTTTGTCTGCATTACGTGTCTGCTAAGATCCGAATACGCATCAATTAGAAGACCAAATCACGTTTATCATGATTTTTGTGTGATCTCAGATGATAACCGCCAATTAGTAATTACCTATTCTTTATACGTTTTCTTATAATTTTTAAAGAGTTGTTCTTTTTTTTAAAGTATTTCCATTTTCACATCATCAAATGTCCAAATGAAAATCATATCTTTACTGATTGAATAATTCATCAGTTATAAACCATCTGGGTTATATAGCGTTTTGCATTGAGAGCATTACATGAAAAGATTACTTGCGTTAATGATCTGTGGTCTGATGCTTACAGGCTGTTATGAAGAAAACAGTCTGAGAGTAGGCGTCGGTGCCCCTAACAGTGATTTCTACAAATACACCGTAAAGCTTAATGAAAAGCTGGAAAAAGCAGGCTCTGACATCAGACTTAAGCCTATTTTTACCACAGATTCAGATGCTTCTGTAAGACTGTTAAACAACGGTATTATTGATCTTGCACTAATAAACAGTTATGCACTGAGCACTGCGATTACCGCTGTTACAAAAATTAATCCTGCCTATATTGCAGAAAGTATAAATGAGAAGAATTATGAAGTTATAAACGATGGTGATGAAATCGCTATATATAACTCAACCGTGGCAGGTGTTTTTGAAGAAACTCTGCACGCTATTGTAAGAGCAGACTCTCCTTATCAGGATATTTCAGATCTTGGTGAAAAGACTGTAGTAGTCGGCAGCTATGATCACTGTTCAAGAGCTGTATCATTTGGTCTTTTAAAAGATCATGGAATAAAAAGAGCCGCCAGAAAGCTTGTGGTAAAGACACCTCATGAGGCTGTCGAAATGTTTAAAAACCAGCAGGCTGAAGCTTTATTCCTGTTTGACAGGATTCCATCTGATCTGGCAAAGGATGTATGTAATTCTATGATGGTAAAATTCCTTCCAATTGAGCCAGAGCGTTTAAAAATAATTACCAAGTATGAGAAATATCTGTCCCCTACTACCATCTTCCCTAAGCAGTACAGGGGACAGAATGAACCGGTAGGAGCCATTAACATAAACATACTGCTTCAGGCTCATAACGGTGTTGCAGATTCAAAGATCGAAAAGCTGATGAACGCTATGTTCGACATTAGTACAGATATGGATGATTCAGAGGCGATGGAAACAGAAAAAGCCGAACTGAGATATGCAACAGAACCATCTATCAAAGATCTGGAATTTCATTCCGGCGCATTCAATTTCTATAAGAAATACGGATTAAATGTAAAAGAGACACAGAACAGCAGTCCTCTTTTTGATGTTCATATTGTGGCACCTCAGGACTAAGGATAAAAAATGCTGGAAATTATCAATCTTAATATGTACGAAACAGCAGCCCTGGCTGTGGTGGTTCTCTTCCTCGGCATGCAGATTAAGCAGAGAATTCCTGTCCTGGATGAATACTGTATTCCTTCCCCTGTTGTTGGAGGTCTGATTGTAGCTTTTATCAACTTCTGCTTTTATCAGGGGGGATTTGTATTTACAACCAGTGAATCCATAGAAAAACTATGCATGGTCGTATTCTTTACTTCAGTAGGTTTTCAGATTGATTTCAGTCTGATAAGACGAAGCATTTCGACCTTTTTGATCCTGTTAGTGGCAGTTATCCTGCTCATCATTCTACAGAATATACTTTGTCTTTCGATGGCATCTGCCTTTAAATTTGATAATCTGACAGCCTTTACCGTAGGTTCAATTTCCTTGACAGGAGGTACAGGCATCACCGAACAGTTTGGTGATTTTCTGGAGGACTTAAGACTTGTCAACGGACAGAATATGTCCTTTGGAGTCTGTACTCTTGGTATTATAGTATCTGGTCTTATTGGAGGACCTTTAGGTCGACATCTGATATTAAAGAATAAGCTAAAGCCTTCATCTGAAGAAATCTATGTCGAGAAGAATGGAGATGTAGCAGATGCAAATATGCCTTTCGCAGCAAAACTTGCAAAAGCCTGCTATCAGATGGCTTTTGTAGTCGGTATCGGTGCAGCTGTCTGTGATCTGTTCTCATTTGTAGGAGCCTCCATTCCCTACTACATCGGAGCGATGCTGATAGCAATGATTCTGCGAAATCTGAGCATCAGAACAGGTCGCTACCATTTTTATACCAGTGAGCTGAACTACCTGGGAGGTCTTGGTCTGTCTCTTTATCTGGCCATGGATTTTATGGCAGTAACACTCTGGCAGTTAAGCTATATAAACATGGTTCAGATTGCGGTATTTGCAGCTCAGTTCGTGCTGCTGTTATTATTTGCATTCTTTATGGTCTACATTATGACCGGAAAAGATTATGACGCAGCAGTTCTTTCTGCCACCTCAATCGGTTTTGGTATAGGAGGACCTTCAAGTTCCGTTGCAACTCTGATGGTGCTTACAGGTAAATACGGTTCATCCTTTAAAACATATCTGCTCTTTCCGATTGTAGGATTCATGCTTGCAGATCCTATAAACAGCATAATACTTAGCATCTTTATGCAGATGCTGTAAAGCTGTTCACTGATAGATTACAGAACAAAAGGTCGTCTTTGACAGGAGAGTTAATCCAGAAAAGACGACTTTTTTGATAGAAAAAAGAGAATTGAATGCTTCTTTTTTTTGCAAAACACCTATGCCGCCAATCTAGGCCAGCATGAACATACTCTGAGCAATCATCACATTGACCAGTTCAGGTTCCTGAGGATTGCCTCCGGCACCGGCAGGTGTCCCCGGAACACCACTACCCCCGACAGATGGAGATGAAACAGTCTGTTTAATCTGGGCCTGTACATCGGGTGAAGTCTGAATAGGTTTGTTCAGCTCATAGTTCTTTTCGGCAGCGACATTAGAACAGGCAAGACTTAATGCACATGACTGTTCCATCTCAGGAGAGAAAAGTGAAGAATCTTCTGTCTGACCAAGGCTATCTCGCAATGTCTGCATGACCACATCCAGAAGCTGTGTCTTTAAGAGCTTTTTAAAGCTTTTAGCATTATTGATAAAGCTGTTGATAGTATCTCTTAAAACGACTGTGGTAATTTCTTCAAGTTTAATGTCATAACACATCCACAAAACAGTAGTGTCACTGTCATAGGCCAGTCTTAAGTTATTGAATCTGCCACCAGAGACATCTGATGTCAGAATCATCTCAAATAGTTCAGGAAAAGCCTTGGTCTCAGCGCCTAATCTTTCAATGCGGGTGTAAATCATAAGAGTCTGAGTTCTTATGCACATGAAAAGATATCCAAAGCCTGGTAAAGGAGTACAGGACAGAGGATTAGGACCAAACTTGGCAATTTTAGGAGAATCCAGAGATTCTAGCATTCTGTCGATACTTGGAGCATCCATATACGGCTGGATCCTTATATTTAAATGGTTAAGCGTTAATCTAAACTGTTTAATCTAATTTTAGAATGTAGAAAACAATTCAGCCACAACCTTTCATTAAAATTAAGGCTATCCCACGGATTTAATTTCCAAAAATGCAGTGTTGGCTACACTTGAGTATTTAACCTTGTATATGGAGATTCTATCTAAGCTCTACGCCGAAGCTCCGCAACTAAATCTAGAACATACTGTATTGAAAAATAGAATTCCAAAAAAACGAAAAGGATTGCCTTTTCCAAAGAAACGCAATCCTCGATATGACAGAAACAATGACAGAAACAATGTCAGAAGAAAGGAAGATACAGTTAAGAAACCTTCTGAGCAAGACTCTTTAGCATATCAGTCATTGATTTGGTAATATTAGATACGGTCTCAACCATGGCATTATACTGTCCAAGCTGAAACTGCAGCATAATCATATCTTTCTGCTGGTCTTCTCCAGAACCACTACCAACCTTGGCAATCGCAGCTTCTAAAGAAGCCTTCTGCGAATCCATTCTGTTCTGTAATGCTGAAATACCAAGTGAAGCTAAATCCATAATTATCTCCTGAGTAAATCCTTACTCATCCCAATCAACTCTGTTCGTTGCAGATATCAACTGCAATATCAACAGCATTCTTCAAAGCGGAAAGCTTCTTGAATGTTACAGAATCCAGACCTTCATCCATAGCCTTTTTCAGATCAAAAGACCAGTTTGAATACTCCTTTCCCAAATTATAGAAGACTTTCTGATCTTTTTCTTCCCAGGCTTTAAAAACATCGCTCTGCCCTAGATTGTAATTCATAACGACTTCCTTATATCTATCTGTTAGTTGTCCGCAGTGTAATCCATAAACTGCTTTGCAGTAAGAGCTTCAGGAGACTGCTTGTCCTTAATTTTGTTATAAAGGGTTCCCGCCTCGTCACTATT
>JAZRAY010000365.1:0-3362 GCA_045634805.1 Succinivibrio sp.
CTTTAAGTCTTTTGAAACAATCTGCTTTAAAAAAAATAAAAACGAAATTGAGAGGAATTTTCGATAAATTAGCACTATGAAATGGTAGTATTGAAGCAGAATTATCATAGAAAGCGCTTAGAATTACATCAATGGTTACATATCATCTGCTAACCATAAACTTTACTAGGGAGAAATATGCAGGAGACTACTACTGTAAGATTAGGAATAATGGATGCAGTTAAGTATCTTAAGAACGGAATCAGAATGGCATTATCAAAGCAGTGCCGTATTTATATTATCCTGCCAATTATAGTGAATCTGATTCTGCTGTCTTCTCTTGGCTATTATCTGTTCACAAATCTCAAAGAGCTTGTTTTCAACATCTTTGAGGAAATCCCTTCATACCTGAATTTTCTGGCCTATATTATCTCAGCCTTTCTGAGTATAACGATTATCTTCGTGAGCTGTTATATCTTCTCAACACTGGCAACCATAATCGCTTCTCCTTTTTACGGATTGCTGGCTGACAAGGTAGAAATGATATTAAATCAGAGCCATGGCGAGGATATGACCATACCACAGCTGATAAAGGATGTTCCAAGAATCCTTTTAAGAGAAGTGAAAAAACAGATGTTTTTTCTGCCTCTGGCTCTGGTGTGTCTGATTATTTCCTTTGTACCGGTACTAAATCTGGTTGCACCTATCCTATGGTTCGCACTTACCGCCTGGATGGGTTGTCTTCAGTACTGTGACTATGCTTATGACAATCACAAAATACCTTTTAATTCCATGCAGAGGGACCTGAAAAACAATCCTGTTGCAACCTTAAGCTTTGGAACAGTAATTGCCCTGTCTCTGTCTGTACCTGTTCTGAATATCCTAATACCACCTGCAGCAGTTTGCGCAGGAACAAGATATTATCTGGAAATACAGAAAAATATCCTTCAGAACATACGCCAAAACAACTAGGAGTTGCCATGTATACATTATCTGGAGTATCCGCAGGAGCAGGAGTTGGAGCAGCCCCATCTCTAACGATTTCAAAGACAAAAAATACAAATTCGACTGATGAAATTTTTGCATATGATGTAGAAACAGAGATCGACAGATTTAATAAAAAATCATCTCGTTTTGCGCAGAAGCTTCTTCAGATTGTTAATCCTGCAAAAGATTCCGTTCGAGATCTGCTTGGTGCTACAGCTGGATTCATAACCTCAGCAGACAACAAAATTGAAATTCTCGAACTTATAAAGCGAGGCTGTTCTGCCAGCATGGCTGCAAGAACAGTGCTTATAGAGAATCTTGATAACTTTTTTAAAAGAGAAACAGATATAAAAAACGATAAGGAAGAGATTCAGTCACTGCTTAATGAGTTTATTCGTACCCTTGAACACTCCAAGGAAGATGAAATTGAACTTCCTGAGTTAAAAGAAGACGTTGTTCTTATAGCAAGAACAATTTCCCCTGCCCAGCTTCTTTCTTTGGAGACTAAATTTGTAAAGGGAGTTGTTCTTGAGGAAGGAAGAGATTCAAGTCATCTTGGAGTTGTTTTAAGAGAATTAAGTATCCCTGCTGTATTCGGTGTTTTTGATGCAACAAACATAAAATCCGGGACTTACGTTATCGTCGACAGCAATGCCGCTGTTGTAATTGTTGATCCACCTGAGGACATGACAAAGGGCATCCTGCGTCGTCAGGACTCTCAGTTATTTCAAATCAACGACGAATCACTTCTGAATATCACTCTGGGAGCAGCTGTAGGTGCAATCAGTCCTAACGATGACGTGGAGAAAGTTACAGCCAACGGATTAGGTCTGCTTCGCTCTGAATTTCTGTTCTTAAGTTCCATGACAGAACCAACTGAAGAGGAAATGACCCAGAGGTTTTACCAGATCTTCTCAAAAGTAAAAAAGAATGCCCCTCTGACCTCAAGAACCTTCGATTTTGCGGACGATAAAAAACCTTTATTTACAGTAATTACAGATGATGATGGTCCGCTAAAGGGCTATGGTGCAGGAGTTGGAACAGCACTTCTTAAAAAAGAAATCAGGGCAATGCTCAGAGCCTCAGTTGAACAGGAGATAACCATCGTCTTTCCTCTAATCACCAGAATCAGTGAAAAGGATTACCTGTTTAAACTTGCAAATGACTGTCAGGATGAGCTTGATGCCCATAAGATTCCTCACGGAAAAATGCTTATCTCATTTATGGTTGAAACACCTGCAGCTGTTCTTCTGGCACCTGCATTTGCAACAAACAGTGCAATGATGCTTCTTGGAACAAGCTCTCTTGCAGAATACGCTTCAGCACCATGTCCTGCCGATTCTGCATTTACTCCAGTTCTTGCAAAAATGATTGCCATGGCGGCAAAGGCTGCACATGAAGCAGGAATTACCCTTGGAATTGCAGGTAGATTTGCAGCTCGAACTGAGCTCTTACCATTCTTTTACAAGATGGGGGTATCTTATCTTGTAACTGGAACTTATAATATTCAAAAGGTTAAAGGTGTTGTTGAAAGACTTAATCTGGAACATGATATTCAGCCAGACTTTGACATAGAGCTATATAACAAGATAGTCAACTGCTATACAGGTTCAGAATTAAGCGATATCCTAAATTCATTCTCTTACTGAAAGAATTTGGATACAATCTGACTGATACTCTTTTTGAAATATATATTTAAGCAGTGGCGGCTATTACTATCTGATTAGGATTATCTATGGGACTTTTTTCTTTCTTTTCAAAGAACGATGATGCTATTGATGAGGCTAAAAACGAGGCAGATTTAGAGCTTCTGGCTCCAGTATCAGGAACACTGGTTCCACTAGGAGAAGTACCTGATCTGGTTATCTCAGAAAAACTTATCGGAGACGGTATAGCTATCATTCCTGACGATTCAAAGATTCTGGCACCTTGCTCTGGAATAGTTTCACGACTTGTTGCTTCAAATAACGCATTTGCAATCCGAACTGAAAGCGGAATTGAAGTTTACGTAACCTTTGGAATCGGAACCTCAAACTTCTCAGGCGAAGGTTTAAGTTCAAATGTTGGAATCGGAGATAAGGTTGAAACCGGAACTCCTATTATTAACATTGACATAAACCATGTCTCAGATCAGCTTGAATCTACTATTACCTCAATGATTGTTGTTAATTCATCAGCTCCAATTGCCAGAGTTATTAGCGCATCAGGAAAGGTAGTAGCAGGACAGACCCCATGTACATGGGTTATTCTTGAAGACGAAAATTTAAAGTAAAAAAAAATAGGGTTGTATTTTTATCTGATAGTAGAGTTGATTTTACAGGAAACTTTGAATTTATATATAAAGAATTAGTGAGTAGAGGTGGATATGATATAAAACATATCTTAAAGCCTAGTAT
>JAZRAY010000366.1:0-4945 GCA_045634805.1 Succinivibrio sp.
AAGCGGGCATTGTCAATTGTCCGATGATGCTGGCAGTGTAGGGAGATTACCAATTGGTATCGCTTGTACCTATATTATGCTGACTAGCAAGCCCTCGGATTTATCCGAGGGTATTTGACTTATTGACTGGAAGGTTACATATACCTTGTCTGAAGGAGTTCCAAGGGTAGTCTTTAAACAGTCGCAGATACGCTGTGTGATGGCATTGTAGGCATCTCTGCTGGCGCTTCCAAACTGCTGCACTGAAATCATGGCGCTGTTATCAAGCTTGCTGTCACCAAGCCACAGATCGTAGCCTGCTTCAATTCCTGTCATGATGAATCCTGCTGGCTTGTGCAGTTCATCTTTTATAATAGCTGTAAGCTCTTTTTGAAGTGCGCTTTTTTCAGAATCAGAAAGCTCTTTTGAAATTCTTGCTTGTACGAATGGCATAGTTACTCCTTACTTTATAAAAAAAATCTGCAGATAGCTTATAAGATACTACCTGCAGATTCCATTAGCAATTGTGAGTTAATGGATGGTTATTGCAGTTTTTTTCTGTTCCTGTTTCTGTTTGTTAATTCTGATATCAAGCTCTCCTCCTGCAAATGCAGCATTGATTTCCTTAGGATCAGCATCGTTAAAATGCAGAGTTCTCTGATAAACACCTGAGCTGCGCTCTTTAATCAGATAGCCTTCAGAATCTTTTCTTTCCTTCTGTGTGTGGTGTTCTGACTTAATCATCAGATTGCCGTCATCAAAATCAAGCTTGATATCCTCTTTTTTAACACCAGGCATATCTGCTTTAATCTGGTAGTGATCACCGCAGTCCTGTACGTCTATTCTGATGTTATCCTCAGGCATCTGAGAGAACATATTTTCAAAGTCGGTCAAAGGTCTTGAGAAAATATCAAAAATAGTTGGCATACCAAAATTGTGACGATTCATATTCTGATGACGATTTTCGTATCTTGCTAAAGCGTTCATAATAAATCTCCTTAAGGTAACAACCTTTCATATTTTCCTTTCACTTATGTACATAAGGTCTTTTTTTAAGATTTAAAGAGAAATGAGTTTTGTTCTCAACTACTCAAAAAGCCCTTTAAAATCGAATTTATGTCCCCATGTAACTGATGATGTGCTCTCCTTTTTCAAATCGGAAAAATCTTATTTCCGGCAATAAAAAAGCCGGGGCTTTTAAGGCCTCGGCTTTATAAACCAGTCAGTTTTCTACTATCTTAGAGTAATGTACAGAGTTGTACCGTTACGGTTGATTCTGATAGCGGAAATCTTGCCTTTCTCCTTTTCAAGAGCAGACTTCAGATCATGCAGTGTATTCACATCCTGTCTGTTAACACCGGTGATGATATCACCCTTGCGCAGACCGAACATGCTTGCAACTGAACCCTTGGCAACGTCAGTTACCTCAATGCCGCCCTTGTCAGAGTTTGCAAATGATGCACCTGCAAAGGCTGGAGAGATATCCTGAGATTCCTTGGCAGAGAGCTTCTGATTCTCATCTGAGCTCAGCTTTACCTTCAGATCCTTGTACTTGCCGTCACGGAATACGGTAACAGTGATTTCATTGCCGGCTCTCTGGGTAGCAATTTCAGCTCTTAGAGCAGCGAATGACTTAACCTTCTTGCCGTTGATTGCAGTGATGATATCGCCTGACTTGATGCCGGCCTTATCAGCGCCTGAATCCTTGATAACCTCGTTAACAAAGGCACCGGTTGACTGATCATAGCCAAAGCTGTTTGCAAGATCTGCATTGAGCTCAGTACCCTGAACACCTAGAAGACCGCGCTTAACCTCACCGAATTTTAAAATCTGAGCGGTTACGGTCTTAACCATGTTAGCTGGAATTGCAAAGCCGATACCGATATTGCCGCCTGATGGAGCCATAATAGCGGTATTGATACCAATCAGCTTACCGTTTAAATCAATCAGCGCACCGCCTGAGTTACCTGAGTTGATAGCTGCGTCGGTCTGAATGAAGTTCTCGATGTTCTCGATATTAAGTCCGCTTCTGCCTAATGCAGATACGATACCTGAGGTTACAGTCTGACCTAGACCGTATGGGTTACCGATGGCGATTGCAAAGTCACCAACCTCAAGAGTATCTGAGTCTGCCATATCAATCTGAGTCAGGTTCTTGGCATTCTCAAGCTTTAAAAGAGCAAGATCGGTGTGGCTGTCACGACCAATCAGCTTGGCATTGAATTCACGGCTGTCTGATAGCTGAACCTTAATCTCGTCAGCACCGTCGATAACGTGGTTGTTGGTTACAACTAAAGCTTCATCAGCACTGATGATAACGCCTGAACCTAATGCTCTGAATTCTCTCTGCTGAGGCTTTTCACCTAAGCCAAAAGCATCTCCCATGCCTGGGAACATGAATTTGAACTCATCAGGAATTGAGAATCCCTGAACGTCCTTTTTACCCTTTACTGAAATATTAACAACACCTGGAAGTACTTGTTTTAGCATTGGAGCTAATGAAGGGGTGTTTCCTTTTGCTAGAAGATCTCCTAGGATTGGAGCTGAGGCATTTGCGGTGTTGATTGTTGAAAAGACTGCTGCCGATGATAAAGCGATAATTGCGGTAGCGGTTCTAATCTTTTTTAGCATGTAATAAAACTCCTAACGGAAAAAAATAATCATACCTTTAGTGGTTCCTCCTCCTTCTGCTTCTCAGGCTCTGCTACGACTTCAGCAGGTTCTGCTTTAGTAACAGTGTCAATTGAATCCTCAGGTGGAATCTCAGGATTCTTAAGTACATCCGGAGCAGGAATTGAATTTACAATTCTTTCAATCTTCTCTTCTGTTTCGTTTTTCTTTACAGGTTGGCTTTCCTCTTTACCTCTAAAAACTGGCATTGGAGCCATTTCATCTTCCAGGAAATGATGTAAACCAGACTCCCTAGGAGCAATCTTCTCTGTAGTTTCTCTTAAAAACTGCAGATATTGTCTGTGGGCGGTATCCAGTTCACCGAACATGTCCAAAGATGTTTTAACAAATCTGTCCAGTGTCCTACGAGCTTTTATGGCATTTCGTTTTGACTTTAACAGCTCATCCTTGACTCGTTTATGCTTATAAATCTGAGCCATGATGATATAGCATATTAAAGCTCCTACGATGAATCCCCCGACGAACAGGGATACTCCAATTACGTAAAAGTTCATAAATCACCTATTAACTCCAAGATGTTTTTGAACACCTTGTACGAAAAGAAGATTAGATTTTAATTCTTAGAAGAAACTTAGATCTGAACATGCAAAAATTTCAATTATGTTTTCTCTGGGTTTCTATTCTTATTATGGATTATTTTTAATAACATTAGTATTTGATTTTGTTAAAAATATGAGACGTTGCTAAACATTTTGAGGAAATGTTTCATAAAATATCTTGCAATAAGAAAAATTCTCAGAAAAAAAGATCATCGAGGCTGAATTATGATCATAAAAAATGGCTCTATCTTCACTCCTGAAGGCGTATTTGAAAAGCGGGATATCGGTATAACCGGTGAGCTTTTCTCGGACTCTTATGAAGGAGAATCTATCGATGCTAAAGACTGTTATGTCCTGCCTGGTTTTATAGATATCCATTTTCACGGCTGCATGAATGCTGATTTTATGGATGGTGAGGATTCATCCTTAAAAACTATCTGCCGTTATGAGGCCGAACATGGAATAACCTCTGTCACTCCAGCCTCCATGACCATGGATGAGCAGAGTATCTCAAAGGCTCTAAAATGTGCTGCAGCTCTAAAGCTTTTGGATGATATGGCATCTTTGGAAGGTGTCTATCTTGAAGGTCCTTTTATCAGCTCCAAAAAACTTGGTGCTCAGAATTCTCTTTATGTAAGAAAGCCTGATGAAAAGCTGCTTGAGAAATTCATATCTGACTCAGATGGTCTTATAAAAACAGTAGCCATAGCCCCTGAGGCTGAGAATGCACTTGAGCTTATTTCAAGATTCAAGGACAGAGTTAATTTCTCAGTTGCTCACACTGATGCGGATTATGATGCAGCATGTCTTGGCTTTAAAGCTGGTGCAAGGGAGCTTACCCACTGCTTTAATGCCATGAATTCCATTCATCATCGTGCTCCGGGACCTGTCTGTGCTGCAGCTGATTTCCCAGATGTATTCTGTGAGATTATCTGCGATGGTGTTCATATTCATAAGGGCGCGGTAAGACTTGCCTTCAGACTCTTTGAGAATATCGTAATGATATCTGATTCCATGGAGGCGACAGGTCTTGAAAACGGCGTCTATGCACTAGGCGGCCAGAAGGTTGAGGTAAAGGGCAAGCTTGCAACACTGGAGAATGGTGTTATTGCAGGCTCTGTAACCAATCTTTATGACTGTTTCAAAACTGCTGTTCTGGAGATGGATATCCCTCTTCAGCTGGCAGTTCTTGCCTGCACTAAGAATCCTGCCAGCGCCATAGGTATCTATGATAAGGCAGGAAGTATAGAAACAGGAAAAAGAGCTGATGCTCTGATTGTCGATAAGAAAACCCTGGCTCTTAAACACGTGATTTTAAGAGGCAGACTCCTTTACTAAGGCTCCTCTCCGACGTAGTTGTCCTGAAGAGTATCGTACTGTAGTTTTGTCAGATCAGCTGCGAAGTTTAAATATATTGAGCTGAAGATAGTACCGTCGTGGTAGAGGGAGTATTTCTCAAGGTGCTTGATCATGGATTCCTTGTATTTGACAAAATTACGCTCAGCCTCCTTTAGCTCATCCATACACTTCTTTTGATTGTCTGACTCGCTGCATTTTGCCAGAGATTTCTTGTAGGCTTTGTTGAGCTCTGCATCGTAGGCTTCAAGTCTGTTTGAACTGCACTCGTTCATCTGTACTGTATTGTCCGCCTTATCTCTGCACTTGTTGAAAATATCTTCTATATCAGGTGTTGTTTCTGCCATGGCAATTCCTGATACTAAAATCAGTGATAACAG
>JAZRAY010000367.1:0-10284 GCA_045634805.1 Succinivibrio sp.
AGTTATCCGTATTACACAAGGCTTCTCCTAAAAGGTGAAGCCTTTGTTTTGAGCTTCTCTCTGGTACTTCCCTATTCTCATATGCGTCTATACAGATTCAATTATATTTGTAAAAGAAAAATAAAGTCTATTCCATCATAGAATCGACACCACACTCAAAGATAATCAATTAAGTGATTACCTGGTTCACTTTTTTTGGCTGTTTTTAAAGTAATTCTCATGAATTACGAGCACATAATCATCTTAACCTACTATCCTCCGACGACATTGTATTTTTCCACTACAACAGAAATGCTCATCATTACAAATCCTGTTAAAAGAGGAAAATATGAAGAAGAAATCGGGAATCTAAAATAGAACCATTAGCCCAAAAGCGCTTTTTTCAGAATAATTCTGTTTAGTTAATTGAGTATTATTTAAAATAAACTGCTTATAAATCTGTCATATGTCACAAATTTGAACAAATAACGTAGTTTTATAATGTAGAGTAAAAATTATACTTTACAAAAACTGATTAACTTCTATACTAAAGACAAAGGTAAATTATTTTATACAGGTTCTATAACCTCTAACTATTTAAGAAGGTACAGAATATGGCACAGATTAACGGCATTAATAACTCAATGGGCTCAATGAATATTGAAGGACTTGATCTGACAAAGATGAGCCCTTTTGCTGCAGCTGCTCTTGTTCAGCTTGAGATTGCAAAAACCAATAAAGATACTGCAACAAGATATATCAGCGAAATGAAGTCTCAGAACGATCAGGCAAAAAGAATTATGGAAGCTGCCGACAAATTAAGACAGTTCAAGGAAGACAAGAGCATCGGTGACTATAATCTTCCAAAAGATATTGAATCAATGAAAAAAGAGCTTGAAACCTTAAATAAGGCAGAAGCAACCTACAACAAGATGTTAACTGATATTAAGGACGGTACATTAAAGCCTTATATCAATGAGCGTAAGGATCCTTGCTTTAATCTGCCAAAGGATGTCTACAATGATATGAAGACTCTGACCGATCGTGTAGGTAAGAAGAACTTCCCTGACATGACTCGTGGTGATGACAACGTTCATATGGAATACGAGCTTAAGGGCGGTCTAAATGAGATTCAGAAGTACAAGTCAGTACTTAGCGCTGCAATTGCTGCAATGGAAGCAGGCGGTCTAACATCAGACTTCAATGGCAAGCTGGATACTACCAAGATTGACAACCTGGTTACCTCCCTTCAGCATAAGGCAGAGAACTGCAACTCAGACAACCAGACTCAGATGGTTAAGCTGCAGGATAAGATGGGTCAGTACAATGCCTTTGTATCAGGCTCATCAGATATGATTAAGACAGGCGCTCAGCTGCAGCAGAGCATCCTGAAGAGCTAAGATTCATTATAATCATGCTAAGAGAGTGGTATTTAATATCACTCTCTTTTTTTGTTTTCAAAAAGAAAATCGCAATGGTCAAACACCGATATCACTGATTTGTGAAGCACAGAGAAAAGAAAACTAGGATGGATAATCAATCGTCAGCATGGTGATATCATCAGATTGAGGAGCTGTGCCTCTGTAGGATGAAATCTCATTTAACATACTCTCGGAGAAGCCTGCTACATCCAGCTCTGAATGTTTCAGTACACAACTGTTGATTCGCTCTTCACCAAAGAGTTCCTTAGACTCATTCTGAGCTTCGCTGACACCGTCAGTATACAGGAACAGTCTGGTATTCTTCTGAATAGAGCAGCTAAATTCCCTGTATTCAAAATCAGCCGCAACTCCAGGAGCAGGACCGCTTAATCCATCAAGCAGACTTATCTTTCCGTCATGGCATAGAACCGGCTGACAGTGACCGCCGTTGGCATAGGTAAAGGTACCATCCTTTTTGTTTAAAACCGATACAAACAGAGTTACGAACATCATATTAGGGTTATGGGAGCATAGAACCTTGTTAACCTCGTTCATAACCCTGGCAGACGACATCTTAAGAGAGAAGCATTCTCTTATAACGGTAACGGTCATCACCATGAACAGCGCAGCAGGAACACCTTTGTCTGAAACATCTCCTATAACAAAGGCAACATTGTCCTCATCAAGTTCAATGACATCATACAGATCTCCTCCAACTTCCTTGGCCGGGATCATACTGCCACTAATCTTAAGAGGCGTAAAAGAAGGATTATCCAGGTTATCAGGCAGAATACCAAGCTGAATATCCTTGGCAGTATTCAGCTCACCTTCAATCTTGCGCTGGCGATCCTGAGTTTCCAGAAGATTACAGATATTCGAGGAAAGATTGGTTGTCATCTTGGCAATGGCATTGGAAATCTCTCCAACCTCATCCTTTCTCTTTCTGTCAAATCTGTTGATAAAGCGTCTGACACTGATAATGTCTCGAAGATCGAGTCTTGCAATATACTTGGTGTTGCGTGTAACAACAGTAAGAGGCTTAACAAGGTCTGTAACCAGAACCATTGCAATCAGGACAGCAAAGAAGCCAACGATACAGGCAATCATAATAAACTTGTTGGTCTCCTGACGCTGTGCACTTAGAATCTCACTCTCAGGAGTAGCAGAGACAATGTACATTCCCATCTGATTGTATAAGGAAATAAGCATCTGGTAGTCAATATTGTTCAGAGTATGATCATAACGTAGGTTATACTTCTTATTAAACAACGACTTTACATGATTACGAACTTCTTCATCAAGGTACAAAGGCTCAGTATTGTCCAATGGAACAGGAGCAACCTGTTTTCCATCGCTGTCGATTATGTATGTCAGAAGAGTCTTCTGCGAGGTAAGATGTCGGCCTTCAGCTCTCATAACATTATTCAGAGCATTAACTATCTGATTTTTAATATTTGCAAAATTCTCTTTAAGGTCATTCTGGCTTTCACCTACCACAAGGATATATCGAGAGTCCATAGCGGTGATATTCAGAAGATAAACATCTCCTGTTTTAGGATCCATTAAGACATGGAATGTACCAGGATTGTGAAAGCTGCCGTTGCGAAGATAAGTTCCCAGATCATCGCCTACCATAGTCATATACTTCAGTAAGCGTCTGTATTCAGCCTTGACGAAATTGGATTCTGAAGGTTTTTCCTTATCGAAAATAAATGGCATCAGACCGGCGGCTCTGGTGCTTTCAAACATGATATTGCGAATTATTGAGCTGCTTCCGATAAGACCAGATTCGGTGTCATTTAAAGAATGCGCATCCATAATCGCTTTGGACATCAGTTTCAGCTTATCACGTCTACCGCTCAGAACTTCCAGATCTGCAACAACATTACGATAATAATAGCTGTCAAAAATTTCCTGAAACATAATGTTGTTGGAGGTCTGGTAGAAATGATTCTTTTCTAAAGAGGCCTGGGACTGAATGTAATACATTACCCCTACGACCACCAGAATAGGCAGCATAGCAAATACGAGAATCAAGCATATCAGTCTTGATTTAAAACTCAGTGCCCGAAGATTTAGATTTAACACTCCAAAATCCCCAACCTAAACTCTTACAGTAAGAAGTGTAATATCATCTGACTGTGGAGCCTTATTTCTGTATAAAACAAGCTCATTCATCATCCTGCTGCATACTTTCGCAGGATCCCTTTCATTAGCATTTTCAAGAAATTCAACAATTCTCTTTTCTCCATAAAGTTCCTGTGACTGATTCTGAGCCTCACTCACGCCGTCTGTATAGAAAAACAGATTACTATCAGCAGGAACATTGACAGAGAATGCCTTATATTCAAATCCAGGTGCAACTCCAATAGCAGGACCACTCAGGCCTTCTATGGTATCAGCCTTTCCGTTTTTAACCACATAAGGAAGACAGTGTCCGCAGTTTACATAAGATAACTCCCCTGTTTTCTTGTTTAAAATACCAATAAACAGAGTAACAAACATCATGTTAGGATTGTGCTGACACAGATGCTTGTTTAATTCAAGAGCCATTCTCTCTACAGGCATTTTAAGAGAAATACACTCTCTTATAAGAATAACAGTCATTGCCATAAACAAAGCTGCAGGAACACCCTTGTCAGATACATCTCCGATTACCAGCACTACTCGGTCCTTGTCGTAGGAAATTGCATCATACAGATCTCCTCCTACTTCCTTGGCAGGGATCTGCATTGCAGAAATCTTCAGCGGATTAAATTCAGGAAGGTCCAGTGTTTCTGGAAGAATGCCCATCTGGATTTCCTTTGCTGCATTAAGCTCACCTTCAAGCTGACGCTTCTGGGCATTTGCAGAAAGCAGCTCAATAGCCTTATCTGAAACGGAACTGGACATTTCCTTTAAGGTTTCAGCCAGAAGACCAATCTCATCATTTGAATGAACCGGAAGCATCGACGAAATCTTCTTAATCTCATCCTTATTCGTCAGATTTGCATGTTCAATATATCCTGCGGTCTTGGCAATCTGTCCTAACGTTCCCAGTGGTTTTCTTAAAATCCACGAGCACAGGAAAACACATGAAACGGCAAGCACGGTGGAAATACACCAGATTATCATCATTGAATCATTCAATGCGGAAATACTGTTGGCAAGATCGATGGTATACAGAAAGAACCAGCCAGTCTGTTTGAAATAGAAAATAAATGCGTAATTCATTCTGTCCAGATAGCCTTCCCAGACATCATATCGTCTGGCCCTGTCAAGGTACTCTTCCTTTAAGGTATCAGGCAGTTTATAGGACAATTTTCTGATGATTGATTTTCGATCATCAGTAAATACATAGATATTAGTAGAATTAGGATCAATTCTGTTAATGGCAGATATGGTTCCAACCAGATCAAGCGCAAATGCCTTTTCAATGGAATTCTCATCATAATTGAACTTGATGTTGGAAATATCGTGCAGAAGGCAGATTACATACTCACTGTTGAGACTGGTCATAGAACAGAGATAATGCTTGTCACCACCGACAAAATAGTAGTGATAGTATCTGCCAGGTTCGATATTTTTAGAACTTATTACATCCGCCAGGGTATTGTCGGTTACAGTACCAAGTCTGGAATTAAGCAGAGCTCGTACTTCAGCAGATGGGAACAAACCCTCCCTAGGATTGAAGGCTTTACAGATAAATGTCGATATTTTTTCTGAATTGGCAGCTCCCAGAATATAGGATTCTGCTATATCGATCAGATCATTATCGTTAAAAGAGAGAGCCTGGCTAATACCTTTTTTTACAATGTACAGCTGCTCTTCGTTGGTTTTTCTTATAGATAAAAGTGGAACAATGGACTCACTTAAAACCCATTGGAAGTTTTCAGATACAAACTCCTTTAGCACCCTCGACTCAGAAGACAATGATTCACGCTGTTCCTGAAGTATGCTGTCTCTAAGTGCTCCGTAGGAATAGTAGGAGAATAAAAGCAAAGGAATAATGAGCAGACACAAAGATAAAATCATTACCTTTGTCTTGAAGCTGATTCTCGGACCAGAACTTGCTGCTACAGACTTACCCATTTATCCTATCCAATAGTAAAGAATTGCAAATTAAGCAAACAGCCGATACTAGTTATCTATTTCCGCTATAGCCTTTTGCTTCAATGAAGATATCAACAACATTGCACTCTTTAAGGCGTGAATAGATATAGTGGTTAGACATGTTCTTCACAAAATGAATGCCTAAACCGCCTACAGGTCGGGCCTCAACAGAATCCCCAACATGAGGGTCTCTTTCATCCTTAAATGGATTGAATGGTTTTCCGCCGTCAACAAATGAAATTCTGATATATGGCTCACCGTCGAAAGTGACTACACCGCAGGAAAACTCTGCGTTTCCGCTCTTGCCGTCATATGCATAATTGCAGATGTTAGCCAGTAGTTCTTCAACAACAAGCTGGGTTTTCATCAGCAGAGGCTCAAGCTCACCAGTCATATAGCCCTTGAGTTTCTCGTTGATAATCTCGAGCTGTTCAATCTTGGCAGGAAGTTTAACTGTTATCATTGCAAATTACCTCTGTGTTAAATAACCGCAGATTTGGCGCTGTCCAAATTTTCACAAACAGTTATAATCAAATCGAAACCAGAGATCTTAAAGACCTCGTGGACATCAGGAGATAAATTGCAGATTGCTACCTTACGTCCCTGCTCCTTGCACAGTTTTGCGACCTTTAGAATTGCTCTTAAGCCTGCAGAACTGATGTAAACAAGTTTTGCAAAGTCAATAATGTAGCCTGTTACACCTTCAACTGAGCACTGAGGAATTACTTTTTCCTCAAATTCACCTACGCTTAAAGCGTCCATTCTACCCTCAACCTCAATAACGGAAATACTTCCATTATCAGGAGAAGTGTTTATAACAATTTCCACTTTAATATCCTCTTAACACTATAAAAGGTAAATACACTTAGATTATAGATGGCATATACAATCGCAGACTGTATTCTTTTTTGTAAATGTGAAATGTAACAAACGATTTAAGATCAAAACATTAGTTACATTAAGAAAACTCTCTGCCGTTTTTTTTCAGAAACAGAACGCTGACAAAAATACCTATAAAACACAGGATCTGACCTAAAGTTATGCCATGAAAATAACCTACCATTAAATCGGCTTCGCGAAAAAACTCCGTAAAAAATCTAAAAAAGCTATATCCAAGAAGGTAATAGCATGAAATCATAAAAGGCTTTTTCAAAAGATTCCTCTTATAAAGAAAAAACATCACAAGTCCCAGCATCGGACCTTCAAAAAAAGCCTCATAAAGCTGAACCGGATGGCGAGGATTTGCATCAGCACCTTCAAAAATCACGCCCCATGGGACCTGTGTTACCCTGCCCCACAGCTCTCCGTTTAAATAATTACAGCATCTGCCCAGAGGGATAATCAAAAGTGCAATCAGGCATGCTCTGTCAACTGCTCTGTAAAAAAAATCCCGAGGACATTTTAGAAGCCGCGTACACAGATAACAGCCTGCAACAAGCCCCAGTACTCCACCATGAAAGGACATTCCTCCTTTCCACAGCTCAATTATTTCAATAGGATTACTCAGATAGTATAGAGGCTCATAAAAAAGGACATATCCCAAACGCCCGCCAATAATTGCCCCATTGCCAGCAAACAGAGAATAATTAAGCTTTAAAACAAAAGAAAAATAGTTTGCCGGCAGCAGAAGAAACAAAAGAAAACCTAAGAGATATACTCCTCCATAGGATAAAGAGCCTAAATCCATATTCTTCTGTATCGCTCCCGTTTATCTTTTTCTCTTGTTAGCTGTAACCTTTTATTCGCTGCGGTCAAACTTTTAAAAACAGTTACTTGCTCTTGATAGTATGGAAAATATCATCCACAGCTACCAGTACATCAAATGTAGGTCTCCACTGAACAAGAGCTGCAGTCTTAAGATTGACACCAAAGAACAGAGGAACAGAAAGAGGCTTTCTATTAATGAACACGGAAGGGTCAAATTCACTTAAGACCAGATCTTCAATAATGTCTGCCACATAGGAGGCACGGGTATATTCATTCGGATCATAAACACTTAAAAGACTTCCCGCTTCAACCTGAGCCTTTGAATCGTAGGAAATGGTCGCAATTTTTTTACTTAAAAGAGGACGAAGCTGGCTGTATAAAAGCTCCATATCTATACCGTTTCCAACCTCAGGGATAAATACAGCGCCGACATTTGAAGCTGCAAGCTCTGCCATACAGCGGGAAAATTCCTCATGAGCCTTGTCCTCATCAGGAATAAAGAAATGACCTTCACAGACCTTCATTGGAAGTTTTTTCTCATTAACAAACTTCATAACCTCGTCGTTGGAGGTATAGAGATCAAAAAGATGATTCTTATCCCTTAAGTAACCAAGATTTGAGTAACCGAACATCGTGTGAAAGAGCTCAATATCATCGCTCATGTTTCTTGTATCATCAACAACTGCAATTTTTCTGTTTCTGGTTTTCTTTAACATATCCAAGAGAGCTTCAGTTGAATTGGTATCAAAGCAGACAACAGGCACATTAGGATTGTCTTCAATCAGAAATTTTGCAGTGAGATCGCCTAAGGATAGAATCATATCTATCTTCTTTTTTTCTATCAGAGGACGAAGATCATCAAGCTTATCCTTTAAAACAGATACTTCCCAGTTATAGAAAAAAGCATACTCGGATGGAAACTCCAGACATTTTCCCTTAACAGCATCTGTTACATATTTCTGATACTCTTTCTTATTTCTCAGATCGATATTCCATGGAATTTTGTTTTCTGCAACAAAGCCATCCTCACCTAGTTTCTTTAAAATCTGAGAAAAATATATATTAGAGTTCTTCTGAAGGCCAACACTCAACACCGCAACCTTAATTGGCTTGCTAATATCGCAGGCGTCACCTTTTAAAGCCGCATGAGAAACGGGAATAAAGCAGAAGCAGATAAAATACACAAAAACCAGCTTAAAAATATAAACAAACCAGTTCAGCTTTAATTTATGATTCAGTACTCGGAAAATCATAATCTTGCTCCTACTCTTTTAGAACAGTTTTGTAAGATACATCAGCATACTGCTCATCTTATTCAGATAGATTTCTCCAATTTCCATATAAGGCGAAATGAACAGCACAATAAGGGTTGCGCAAAGTCCGCTCTTAATAGGCATAGAAAGAATGAACACATTCAGCTGTGGGGCAAATCTATTGATAAGACCTAGAGAAATATCAGTCATCAGTGCCACAATTACAAAAGGAGAACAGATCACCATTGCTGTGGCCATCAGTGTATTCAGGCCATATCCGGCATATTCAGCAACCTTCGCAGCGGTTACTCCAGGTAAAACCTCATATACAGGCCAGACTGTATATGAATTTAGAATAAAGGTAATATAGAGAACTATTGCTCCCGTCGAATAAAACAGAATTACAAGTGAGAGCATCAGCACCGAACCAAATGGTGAATTCTGAACTTCATCCAGAAGATCAGGTCCCTGTGCCTGGCTTGCACCTCTCTGGTTATCAATAATCATACCGGCTGACATGGCTGCGTAGAAAAAAACACCAGAAATAAAAGCAATCAGAAAGCCTATGACCAGCTCTTTAAACAATAGCGCACAGATAAGAGACGAGGTTAAATCGATATTCTTATGAAGCTCTGCCTGAGCCATAAAAATCGGAATAGCCGGCAGAATAAAACATACACACAAAGGAAGCTTAACAATCATAGCAACCTTTGGAGCAAAAAATGGAGTAAAAGCAATAATGACAATCAGTCGGGCCATGGCCAGGAGAACAAAGATAACAAGCTCCCTGCTTCCTGATTCCAATAGCAATGCAACTAATTCATCCATATTCTTTTACTGAAGCAGATAGAACTTTTCGAAAATTGTTTGTGCAATCTGCATAATCTGACCAGTCATCCAGCCTGCAGCCAAAAATAAGGTAATTGATACAGCTATAAGCTTAATACCAAAGGAAAGTGTCTGTTCCTGCAGCTGAGTAATTGCCTGGAATAAACTGAATAACAGGCCGACAATTGATGCAACAAAGATAGGAGGCAGTGAAAGCATCAATACAAGAAACATCGCTTGTCTAATCAGTTCAACTACAGAAGGATCCATTCTTTTCACCCTAAAAAAAACACTTACATTTCAAGTATAGCAAGACACCTGAAATATACTTAGTATAATGAATCAACTATTTGATTAAGGTAAAAAAATTAGGGGCAAAGCCCCTTAATTTTATAAAAACAAAACCTTAATTATGCCATCATGCCACGTCTTGGAGCAGGCTTACTCTTAGATGCACTACCGCCCTTTCTCTGACGGAGCTTATCCTCATAAAGAGCTGCACGCTGTCTTCCTTCAGCCTCAGCCTTACGCTTAGCCTCATCAATCATCTTGTCAATAACAGCATCGTGAGGAATATTTCTGGTATCCATGTTGGCAACTTCTTTAGGAAGCTGAGATTTTACAGAATCATAAAGAGCGTCAAGACGCTTTAATTCTTCTTCAATCTCATTGAGTTCCATAATGCTCTGATTTAGCTCTTCTTCAGTAAACATCTTTATATATCCTTACATCAAAAACAAACAATAACTCTCTTTCCTAAAGGAAAACTAATCAAGGGAAATTCCTTCTAGGAACGAAAAAACCACAGGTGAACTCAGAAGTCAGCAATTTTTTCAGATATCCGTAAATAAAAACATCAGAAACCTGCTTACATTCATAAATACAAAACAGAAAAAAGTTCTGATTTTTTATTTACAAATCAAGCTCCCTTAAATTCTTCCCTGACTTTATTTTAGATAAAAATACTTGTATAACGATAATTGCAATTTACAAAAATGGGACTT
>JAZRAY010000368.1:0-17288 GCA_045634805.1 Succinivibrio sp.
CGCCTTCTCTATCTCTTTGTTTCCCTCTTCCGAGGGCCCACACAGATTGTCCGTACTTGTTTTTAAAGAACTTTTATAAACGCTTGGTTTATTTCGTTGTCTCTTGCGTGACAACGGAAATGCATTATAGACTTTTTTTGACCTATGTCAAATGTTTTTTAAATTCATTTTCTAAAAAACATTCGAAAAAGTGTGTTTTTTGAAAATTAACTTAAACATTTTATTTAGATTATCCTTTGTATTTCAATAAGTTAAAAATTATAATAAAATTATTAAAAAAAATTTAGATTTTTTTATTTTCTAAATATTTGACCGCTACGAACGAAACAAACTGCCTTTTAAAAAATTTATCTTATACTTCAAAGAGAAATCGCGGATTTAGGAATATGAGTATGAAAGCCGTACTTTTACTGAAAAGTTTTATATTTATTTCTGCTGTATTTTCTTTACCTTCTATGGCTGCAAGTGAGACAAACTGTTTCTATATTTCATTAAAGCCTGAGATAATCGCCAAAACAGATGCCCTGATTAAGGACTATGGTAAAAAGAAAAATATCAGCTTTATGACTCACGATGCCAAGAGCAATTCATTGAACCAGGTCTTTCAGATTGATAATGATTTCAGATTTGCTGACTCCACCATCGTAATCACCAATGACACCACCTCTGCTCAGAACGCAATTACCTTAAGCAAAAAGCAGAAAACGCCTCTTGTCTTTTCGCTTATAAAGCCACTGGTTTCTTTCCTCTCCTATCCTAAGGCATGGTTTGTCGGACCTAATGAATCTCAGGCAGGCTTCATACAGGCTGATATGCTGCATGAGTACATTCAGAAAAAAGGCTCAATTGATAAAAACCATAACAAGGTCCTTGATATCGTCGTAATCCGAGGAGAGAAAAGCAATCCTGATGCTATAACCAGAACGACCTCCCTAATGTCTGGCCTTATAACTCATGGCTATATTCTTCCAACACTTTCAGACACATACGGAAACTGGGATTATGATGAAGCCTACAACATCATGACCATTCAGATAAAAAAGCAGGGACTTGATAACATTGAGGCCGTTGTTGCCAACAGTGATGAAATGGCACTTGGCGCTCTTAAGGCTCTTCAGGAGAACGGATACAACAAAGGGGACAGTAATAATTTCATCCCTGTTTTCGGAATCGGAGGAAATAACGATGCCATTAAAGCCATCGATGAAGGAAAAATCTCCGGTACTGTAATTCCAGATCTGGATACTCTTGCCAAAATTACAATTGAGCTTATAACTGAAAAGAATTTAACAGAGCAGAAAATCAGAGATACCTACAAGCTGAAGGTAGAAAACAGAAATGTGCTTGTGGAGTACTCAGAAAAGAAAAACTTTTAAGTGTCCCCAGTTTCCTGAGGACACAGAAAACACTACTTCTTAGCTTTTGAAGCAGTATTATTGGTTGTGGTCTTCTTGCGAGGACGCTTTGCAAGTACAAGACCAGAACCTTCCTTCTTTGCCTTAGCAATCAGCTTGCGTTCTTCCTTGTCCTGCTTGGCCTCAGCTCTTGCCCACATACGCTCATTTGCAGCCTTTCTGCGCTCGGCTCTCATCTGAGACTGAGTCTGGCGCTTCTGAGCTGGCTTCTCATTTGCGTATGGGTTTTCACCTTCCTTGAAATCAATAATCACAGGAGAGCCCATAATGTTCAGAGACTTTCTGTAACAGTTGATTATGTAGCGCTTATAGGCATCAGGTACCTTTGATACCTTGTTTCCGTGAATAATGATTCTTGGAGGATTGTAACCACCGGCATGAGCAAACTTAAGCTTGATACGTCTGCCGCCTGAAATAGGAGGCTCGTGCTCTTCAATTGCAGCTCTCAGGATTCTGTTGAGCAGTGAAGCACTGTGACGAGTGGTTGCACCCTCATAAGCCTCATCAATAGAATCGAAAAGATTTCCAACACCTGTTCCATGCAGAGCAGAGATGAAGTGAACACGGGCAAAGTCAACGAAACCAAGTCTTGCATTAAGCTCAAGCTTAATTTCATCCTTAACTGCCATATCCAGACCATCCCACTTGTTAACTGCGATTACAAGTGATCTGCCTGACTCAAGAATAAAGCCCAGAAGTGACAGATCCTGATCGGTAATATGAGCTCTTGCATCGATTACAAGCAAGGCAACGTTACAGTCTTCAATAGCCTTTAGGGTCTTAACAATTGAGAACTTCTCAATAGCTTCAGAAACCTTTCTGCGCTTTCTTACACCGGCTGTATCGATAACGATATACTTCTTATCGCCTCTCTGCAGAGGAATATAGATTGAGTCACGGGTAGTACCAGGATGATCGGCCACGATAACACGGTCTTCACCTAGAATACGGTTGGTCAGAGTTGATTTACCAACGTTTGGCTTACCCACAATAGCAAACTTGATTGGAAGATCAGCAAAAGGAGTATCTCTGCTGTCTTCGGTTGGAGAATCAACATCCTCCCCCTTCATACGGGCTCTGAATTTTTCCTTATGCTCGTGCCAGTCAAAACCGCCACCAACCATGTCTACAGGAACATTCTCAAGGAAGTCATAACTCTCTTCCCACATCTGAGCTTCTTCCTCAAGACGCTGGTTCTCGCGCTCTTCAAGCTCTTCAGGGGTTAAATCACAGTCCAGAGGGCCTTCCTCTCGAAGCAGTGGAGCAATTACGTCTTCTAAAACATTTGCAACACCACGACCGTGAGCAACAGCTGTAGGGTATACCTCACCTAAGCCTAAAGCATAGAATTCTGCACCTGCTGTTTCAGGATCCAAACCATCAACCTTGTTTGCGATGATGGCGCACTTCTTTCCTGAACGGCGGATATAGTCAGCAACAGAGTAGTCTCCTGGAAGAATACCTGCTCTTGCATCCAACATAAATAAAACCAGATCGCACTCATCAATAGCTAAAAGTGCCTGGTTGGTCATTCTTGAAGTTACTTCCTCAGGCTGGTTCTTTGCATCCTCTGCAATACCACCGGTATCAATAACAACAAATTCGCGACCTTCATATAATGCTCTGCCGTATTTTCTGTCACGAGTCAGACCTGGAAAATCAGCAACCAGAGCATCACGGGTCTTAGTAAGTCTATTAAAGAAAGTAGATTTACCCACATTTGGGCATCCTACTAAAGCAATTACCTTCATAACATTCCTTTGTAAGGCTGGCTTACTACAAGTACTTAAGGGGCATCAATGCCCCTCATATCACATCAAGAATGAATCATGCTGTTTCACAACAGTATTAGTTAGAGTCATCCTCAACAAACTCAACATCCGAATCAGACTTAACACCTTCACTTGGCATCAGACCGAAACCAGATAACTCCTCACGCTTCTTACGCTCATACTCTTTAACTTGCTTCTCATACTCAGCCTTGCGACGCTGGTACTCTCTATACTCAGCCTCAATTCGACGCTGTTGAGATTCAATCTGAGCAACAATCTTACGAGCTTCAGCTCTACGCTGTTCTAGAGCTTCTTCTGTTATACCTGAGCCTGAAATCTGAGGTTTCATGGACTGAGCTGCCATTAGGGCTGCTGCATTTCCAGAAACAGCTTCCGCATCGGTATAGTTCTTCTTGGCAACAACGATATGCTGTGGATCAAAACAGAAAACATCCACATCACCAGATGATGAATATACGACCAGAGAGTTACCTACAACCAGTGGTGCAACATAAATAGGATCTGATGATACAGAAATCTTAGTTAAAATCTTTCCGTTGTTTAAATTTATAAAGTAAATGTAACCTTCAAGATCACCTACAACCACAAAGTTACCGTAGATTGCAGGAGCAGTTACATTTCTATAGCTCAACTGTGTATTAGACCATACTTCGACATTGTCAGAACGTCTTACACAGTAGATATGACCGTTATCACCGGTAATCACAAAGAAATTGTCATCATAGGCAATATCCTTTGATGAGTGATAAGCAAGTCTTCCGGTAATAGCATTCTTGGCAAATGAGTACTCAACAAAACCGGCATTATATGCGGTTGTGTACATCTCATTACCCAGAAGTAATGGAGTAGATGAAACATCAGACATTCTGTCTAAGTCAGAACTTCCGTTGTTCTGTCCTACTACCACCTGATTTAGAACAAATCCGTCAAGCTGGCTTATCATCAGAACACGACCGGTTGGAGTTCCGACAATCACCATCTCATTGCCGACTGCAAGAGGCTTTGACTGTGAGCGTAAATGCAGATTATCGGTGTTGTCACCTGATACCCACATTCTTTCCTTCTTCAGCAGGTCAAAGGCATTTAATGAGCCCTTGGCATCAAGAACGAAGATCTTGGTACCATCTGCTGAGAAAGCAGGTCTGGTCAGAACCTCAAGTCCCAGATAGTACTTGAAGTAGATGCTTCCGTTCTGACGGTTCAGCACATAGATATATCCATTTTCTGAACCAACAGCAACATACTGTTCTGAAGCAGACATACCGCCATTCAGACGAGAAGAGCGTTTATTGTCGTTCTCCTTCTCATCGCTTAAATCAACAGTCCAGATTTTCTTGCCGTTTGAAGCGTCGATTGCATAAACTTTTCCTTCACGGCCTGCAACATACATAGAATTTCCATATACGCATGGAACAAGCTGTGAGAAGAATCTATCTGTGCCCTGAGTTCCTACAGACCAGACATGGTCTACCTTGAAAGCATTATCAATTTCAGGAGACTCAACAGGAGCAAATAAATCCTTGTTTGAACTACAGCCGGCAATAGCAAATGCAAAAGCTGAAAGAGCAAACAGTTTTAAAAGTTTTGTTTTAATCATAATTACTCGACGCCTTAAATTTGTTCAGATTGCTATATTATTTTTTAATCTCTGCAGCTGACTTTGAGATCTCCTCAGCTAATACCTGAGCTCTCTTGTAAGCTGGGGTATCACCATCGTGAATCAGATTATCAGCCTTCATCTGTAGTAGAGGATTGATAGCAATCTTTTTCTGCTCGCAGACTTCAAGTGCCTTTAAGTAAGCATCATGAGCCTTGTCCATATCACCCTTAGAGTAGTAAACATCACCTAAAGTTTCATATTTTTCTACTGCGTAGGCTTTGGTCTCAACACTTTCAAGCAGAGAGACAGCTTCATCAAACTTCTTCATCTGAGCAAGAACATGTGCCTGAACGAACTTGGCATTTGGTGCTACAAGCTCACCGCCGTTCTTAGCTGCAAATACGGCATTATCCAATGCCTTGTCATATTCACCTGCTGCAGAATTCATAGCAGCAAGATCTAAAGACAGTAAAGAACCGTATAAATCTTCGTGCTCTTTGATAAATGATTCAGCTAAAGCTACAGCATTTTCCTGCTTTAATGAAAGCTTGGTCTGAATAGTGCTCAGCTCATATGCCTTCTTTGCAGCTGCATCATGCTGATAGTTCTGGTACTGTCTGTAGCCAATCATACCACCTAAAGCAATAACAATACCTAAAGCAAGAGATTTCCAGTTTTCAGACCACCATTTTCTGACAACTTGCTCTCTCTCGTGATCATCTGTTAAAACGTCCATTTTTAATCCTTATTATTTATTTAGTAACTTTCTGATTGCATCTGCAGCCTGTGAAACAGGATATTCTACCTGAGGAGCATCCTGATTTAACATATCTTTAATGGTTACAGTATTATTTGCAATCTCATTCTCACCGATAATCACAGCAACCTTGGCGCCACACTTATCGGCTTTCTTGAACTGTTTCTTGAAATTACCGCCGCCGCAGTGATTTCTAATTCTGTATGAAGGAAGATTTTCTCTTAATATTGAAGAAACTTCCAGCATCTTAAGCTCAGAATTCTCACCAGATCCCACAACGTAAACATCAAGGCTTGGATCAGCCTTAATCTTGCCTAGGGTTGTCAGCAGAAGAATCAGTCTTTCAAGACCGATACCGAAACCGACAGCTCTGGTAGGAGCTCCGCCCAGCTGCTCAACTAATGAGTCATAACGGCCGCCGCCGCAAACTGTACCCTGAGCACCTAAAGCAGTGGTTACCCACTCAAATACGGTCAGATTGTAGTAATCAAGACCTCTTACAAGTCTGTCATTCAGAACATACTTGATTCCCATGCCATCAAGCATCTTACGTAGAGAATCAAAGTGAGCCTTTGTCTCCTCGCCAAAGAAATCTGACAGCTTTGGAGCATCCTTTAGAATCTCAATAACCTTAGGATCCTTGGTATCTAAAACTCTTAATGGATTGGTGTGAGTACGTCTCTTGCAGTCCTCATCAAGATCATCATAGTGAGCCTCAAGGAACTTAACCAGCTCCTCTCTGTAGGCTGCGCGCTCTTCTGCTGAACCTAATGAATTCAGCTGAAGCTCAAGATCATTCTCAATACCGAACTTCTTCCACAGAGAATAAGTTAAAGAAATGATTTCTGCATCGATATCAGGACCATTAAGACCGAAAACCTCAACACCCATCTGGTGGAACTGACGATATCTGCCCTTCTGAGGTCTCTCGTGTCTGAACATTGGTCCCATGTACCAAAGACGCTGTTCCTGATTATAAATCAGACTATGCTCAAGACAGGATCTTACACAGCCGGCAGTACCCTCTGGTCTTAGAGATAGATTATCACCTGATCTGTCCTCAAAAGAGTACATCTCTTTTTCAACAACATCGGTAACTTCGCCAATTGCACGACAGAATAGATTTGTCTTCTCAACAATTGGCATACGAACTTCATCATAACCATATGAATTCATGGTTGAGCGAAGAACCTTTTCCACCTGCTGCCATACGGAGGTATCCTCAGGTAGAAGATCATTCATGCCTCTAATAGCTTGAATCATCGCAGCCATTTCTTATTATTTTCCTTTATTTATTTTTTAATCTTTCGCGAACACGCTTTTCAATAATATCAATTGCTTCTTCGTTAGGGATTTTACCCATCAGGACACCATCTTCATAAATCAGAGATCTGCCCTTTGCTCCACCGCAGACAGCAATATCAGAATGAAGAGCCTCACCAGGACCATTTACAACACAGCCCATAACAGCCAGTTTCAATGTTCCCTTAACATCAGAAAGTCTCTTCTCAAGAGTTGCAACAGTGTTAACCACATCAATGCCGCGTCTTCCGCATGTTGGGCAGGCGACGATATCAACACCTCTGGAACGAAGATGCATACTCTTTAAAATTGCCCAGCCAACCTTAATTTCCTCAACAGGATCTGCTGCCAGAGAAACACGGATAGTATCACCGATGCCCTGCTTTAGCAGCCATGAAATACCAATTGAGGATAAAACTGTACCGCCGGTTAATCCACCAGCCTCGGTAATACCAAGATGCAGAGGAGCGTCAGTCTTGGTAGCCAGCTTCTCGTATGCCTCAACACACAGATTCAGTTCTGATGCCTTTACGGAGAATGCATAATCAGAGAAATTATGCTGATCCAGAGTTTCTGCTGCTCTTAAAGCGGCATCAACCATTGCATCAGGACAAGGAGCACCATATTTTTCAACAAGGTCCTTATCCAGAGAACCGGCATTAACACCAACACGAATTGGAAGACCGTGATCCTTTGCAGCCTGACATACAGCCTCAATCTTCTCGTGAGAGCCGATATTACCAGGATTGATTCTTAATGCGGCAGCACCTTTCTTTGCACATTCAATTGCAATTCTGTAATCAAAATGAATATCAGAAACAATTGGCACCTCTACAGATTTTACAATCTGCTCAAAGGCATCAACTGCAGCAAGAGTAGGTACTGTAACACGAACAATGTCCGCACCTGCGGACTCTAAAGCTTTAATCTGAGCAACAGTTGCCTCAACATCCATGGTATCGGTTGAGGTCATTGACTGAACGGAGATTGGTGCATCTCCGCCTACTAATACATTTCCAACTTTAATCTGACGGCTTTTACGTCTGATTATTGGTTGTGCTTTCCATTCCATACTAAAAAAACATTACCTCATTAACGGGTTGGAAGAGCAAAACTTACCTGCTGAGCACTTGGAACAGCAACACTTGTACCCATGTATGAAATTCTAACCTTTGAAGAATCTGATACGCTGATCTTTAAAGGAGGAATACCGGTTACCTTGATGGTTTCACCACTTGAGAAATTGCCCTGCTTTAGAAGCTTGCCGTTGCCGGTAACCTTGATGGCAACATCACCGGTAACCTTGATGGTAGCGGTATTCATTGACTCAAATGGGTCACGCTTGCCGTTCAGACGAACAGAAGATGAAACATCTCTGGTTGATGCTGAAAGAGTAGCCTTTGATGCAGGCTTTTCTTCAGGCTTGGTCTCAGCACTCTTAGGAGCCTGTTCAGATACTGCAGGAGTATTCTTTACAGCTGATGCAGTCAGAACGTTATCCTTTGAAGACTTCAGAGTTTCAGTCTGTGCCTTAACATTCTGAGCAGATTCTGCTGAATTTAAGGTAACACTCTTTAAGGTGCTGTTTGCTTCCTGAACAACAGTATCATCAATTGGTTCAACCTTTGATGCCTGAAGTTTCTTGGCAGCCTCACCCTTTACCTTCAGAGAGATATTGGTATTGGTCTTCTCAACAGCGGTCTGGGTACCGGCCTTAGAATCAATAATCTCATCGGTATTAAGATTCTTTGACTGCTCCTGAGCCATCAGTGTATTCATGTCTACAGGCTCAGTAATAGGCTCTTCCTCGACTACATTTGTCTTCATCTTGGAGTTTTCAGTATCCATCAGAAGAGTTCCTTCTGAATCTACTGAGGCCTCAACTGTATCCTCAATAACCAGTGCACCTGAAGTATTTGAGTTTGAATTTGACATTACTGATGATGTAATAGCTGCAGTTGCAATAACCAGTACAGCAGCACCGGCAATCATCAGAGGAATCTTAAAGCTCTTCTTCTTTGAGCTCTTCTCTTCGCCGTTTGCAGCTGCGGCCTTAGCCTTCTGCTCTTCCTGCAGCTGAACATTTGCACGAACATTTTCCTTATACAAATCAACAAGTAATTCAGGATTGATGTTCACAAGCTTTGCATAATTGGCAATGTGAACTGAGGCAAACTGAACTGCAGTCAGCTGATTTAATCTGTCATGCTCAATATCGCTTACTGAGTTAACTCTAAGATTCAGCTTATGAGCAACCTCTCGCTGAGACAGACCTAAAATCTCTCTTGCATGCATCAGAATTGCACCTGGACGATTTGGAACCTCGTCATCAGAGTAGGTGGTAGAAACAGGAACTCTGTCAGGATCATCCGCATTGGCAGTCTCTGACTTTATCTCCTCTGCAGGTTCCTTCACCGGCTCTTCAGATTTTTCGCTCTGAGCACTTTCAAATGGCTCTGCTACGCTTTCAGGCTCTTTGAATTCTTCCTTAGGAGCAGCTGTTAATGGTTCTAACTGTTCAGTTACATTTAAAACCGCCTCAGAAGCAACCTCGGTTACTTCCTTTTCCTGATTGTTGTTTGATTCGATTTCTTTATTCATTTTTTTCAGCTCTGGGAGGATGTCACCTAGTTTTGGACCAGAAGTGTCAATATCAGAGGTGATATTGGCAAATTCAGGTTCAAGTCTTGTTGATTCGTTTAGTTCCTCAATGTTTTTTTCTTCGACACTGGTCATCAGTGGTTCATTTTCCTTAAGAATATGAGCCTGACCTCTGTTTCTGTCATGTCTATATCTTGAAGCTTTTAATCTTTTTGGACTCATCAAGTAACAGTGCCTGATTCTTTCTTTAAGAAAACCTGGGCACTCCTCCATTCATTCTTAGTGTGCAAATAATGTGTCAGTAATGCCCATCCGGGCAATATTAACAACTCTTGATTATATGAACCTTATATGATTCTTTATATTAAGTAAGACCAGAACTAGCAGGTCTTGGCATCAATCTTCTGCTTTGCAAGCTTATCCTTAACCTGACCTGCAAGCTGACCGCAGGCTGCTGAAATTTCATCACCGCGGGTGGTTCTCTTGATTACAGTAAATCCGGCATCAAATAAAACCTTATAGAATCTGTCGATTCTGCTGTTTGAAGGCTTCTTGTACTCAGAATTCTCGTGCTCATTGAACGGAATCAGATTTACCTTGCAAGGAATGGTTCTTAATAATCTTACAAGTTCCTCAGCCTGTTCTATACTATCATTTATATGATCCAAAAGAACATATTCAATTGTGACGCGACCGCAATTTGCGTTTGATTTATCCAGATAATTTCTTACTGAATCCAAAACCTCTGCAATCGGATACTTCTCATTTAAAGGAACCAGAACGTTTCGAAGCTCATCATTTGGAGCATGTAAGGATAAAGCCAGAGCAACATCAAGCTTACCGGCAATCTTGTTGATTACAGGAGCTACACCTGAGGTTGATACGGTAACACGTCTCTTTGAAAGAGCAAAAGCGTAGTCAGAAAGAAGAAGCTCACAGACCTTGGTTACATTGGCAAGGTTTAAAAGAGGTTCGCCCATGCCCATCATAACCACGTTGGAGATTGGCTTCTGTTCCTGATTGTTGCTGAAACCAACTCTGGTTGAGGCACGGAATACCTGACCAATGATTTCATTTACAGTCAGATTTCTGTTAAAGCCCTGAGCACCAGTTCTACAGAAAGCACACTTAACAGGACAGCCAACCTGAGTAGAAATACAAAGAGTATTTCTGTCCTCTTCAGGAATAAGCACGGTTTCAACCAGCTGACCATCACCAAGATCAAGAGCCCACTTGGTGGTACCGTCTGATGCTACCTGCTCACTCACAATTTCAGGAGCTGTAATCACACATGTTTCTTTAAGCTTTGCTCTCAGATCCTTTCTAAGATTTGTCATCTTTTCAAAATCAGTTTCACCAAACTGATATACCCAGCGAAGGATCTGCTGAGATCTGAATGATTTCTCTCCGATAGATTCAAAAAATTCACCTAATTCCTTAGGAGAGAGATTCATCAAATTAATTTTTTCTGTAGACATGTAGCTTTCTCAAAAAATAATAATAATCAAATCTCATAATTATATCAGCTTAAGCCCCGATTTAATCAAAAAACCTTGATCTTTATCGCACTACGATCTTGACTCCGAAATATAGTTGTACATCAGTAAATTAGAACGATTTTCTTACTTTTATGACTATGAAGATGATAAAAATTAACAGAAGAAATTAATTGTGAAGTCGATTTAATCAGTCTCTGTGAGCAATTGCATCAGGAATAAACAAAAAAAATTTATTTAGATATTAGAGTGTTAAAAAATCAGTTTTTGACAGATGGGAAATCAAGTCTAAGCTCTAAGTATAAGAATAAAAACGGGGGGGCGAAGGATGTTTAAATACACAGAACAAACATCAAAATCAAATTCATCTAACAGCCTGTCCTGGCATAAGGATACACATAGAAAAAATGAAGAGTACTCATTATGGAATGAAATACTCTTTCAGTTTCGTGCCTTGCCAAGAGAACGGCAGGATGAGATCCTGATGAGGATCTACAAGAAAGTCTACGGAAATACCGCAAGAGCTAGAAATCTTTCCTATATTCCATCAGGAAAGTGTTAATTCTTATACTCTCCAGTTTCAATCAGTTTATCAACAAATTCAGGTAGGGTCTGAGAAGCCTTACCGTAGATTCCATATGTAAAACTTGAGCCTACAGCAGACTTTTCAAGATTAAACTCAACACAGGTTGCGCCTACGCTTCTTGCAAGCTGACAGAAGCCTGCTGCAGGATAGACAACACCGGATGTTCCAATAGCCATGAAGAGATCGCATTTGAACAGAGCGCTCTCAATCTCTCCCATTCTGTAAGGCATCTCACCGAACCATACAATGTCTGGACGAAGCTTTTTGCTGCCGCAGAGATTACACTTGGTCTCGGTTGATGAATCATCATAGAATCTGTAGCGGGCATCGCAGTGCTCACACCAGATGCTGTTCAGCTCGCCATGCATATGAATAACGTTTTCTGATTTGGCCTTTTCATGAAGATCATCGATATTCTGAGTTACGATGGTAACAGATGAGCCCGGATACTTTTTTGTATACTCCTGCTGCAGTCTGGTTAAGGCAAGATGAGCTGGATTTGGTTCCTTGGTCTTAATCGAGCGACGCATCTTGTTATAGAACTCATGAACCTTGGTCTTATCTCTCATGTATCCATCATAGGTAGCAACATCCTCTACCTTTTCCTGCTCCCATAATCCGGTTTCGGATCTGAAGACTGGAATTCCTGACTCCGCAGAAATACCTGCACCTGTCAGAACAACAATATTCTTAAACATAGCTCAACTCCTCTTGAATGTACTTTGAGTATATTCTTTTTTGAAGTGATTAAGAAAAGGAAGTTTGTGAAAGAAGTTAGGATTTGGAAATTTAGTGGAGGAAATTCTAAGGAGGCATTAACTGCCTCCTGTGTAAATTAACGGGCACAAAGCCAGGTTGCAAGTCCCAGAATTGTACTGCCCGAAGGACCTGCGGCCAGGAATGGAGAGCCATCAGGCAGATAGGCAGATGAAAGATCAATATGTACCCATGGAATATCCTTTTTCACAAACTGCTCAAGGAAAGATGCTGCTACTGATGAGCCTGGAGCACCTTCACCATGACCTGAGTTGGTTACAGTTGCACGACGTGAAGACAGGAATCTTCTGTGATAAGGAGCTAAAGGAAGCTGCCAGTACATCTCACCGCACTCATCAAAGGATGATTTCAGTTTTTCATCAAGAACTGCCTCACGGGTCAGCACTGAGAACATGTCTCTGCCTACTGCAACCTTTGCAGCACCGGTCAGAGTAGCCATATCCAGAATGAATGAAGGATTATCATTTGAAGCCTTTAAAAGACCGTCGGCAAGTACCAGACGACCTTCAGCATCGGTGTTGTTAATCTCAACACTGATATCATTTGGATACTTGATGATATCGCCAGGAAGCATTCCTCGACCTGAAACCATATTCTCCGAGCAGCACAGATACAGTCTGCATCTTCTCTTAAGACCTAGCTTTAAAGCCAGGCATAGAGCACCAGAAAGGTAGATTACAGCGGTCTTGTCTGTTCTCATGGTTTCCATGAATTTTTCAGGCTTTAGAGAATATCCGCCGGTATCAAAGGTAATGCCCTTACCTACCATGGCAACATCTAAAGGAGCATTCTCATCAAGATTTGAAGGAATTACATCAATAATTCCCATGCATGGATCTTCATCTGAAGCCAGACCTACAGCCTTAAGACCGGTGCAGCTTTCAAAATCCTTATCACCGCGTTTGATTAAGGTCAGAGTTGCCTTGGCACCACACTCTGATGCGGTAGACTCAATTTCCTCGAAAAGTGTTTTTACAACTGAGGTTGGAGTGCTGATCTTAGAATCAGTATCGGCAATTGCTCTGAACTTTGAAACAAGATTTGCCATAGCTTCAACCTTGGAAAGCTCTTCTGCGGCTAAATCATATTCAATGCTGATATCATGAATTCCATCATAAAGTGCAGTTACAAACCAGTAGAACTCGTTTGCACTAAGTTTTACATCTGATGAAAGTCTGATTGAGTAACAGCCTAGAGAAGCAATGGTTCTTGCAGCATTCTGATACCATTTGAAATCAGATGGGGTTACAAAAACATCGTAGCCGCCATTTGCAGCTGGAACGAATCTGGTCTCCGCATCAAATGGGGAATCAGCCTTGCCTTCCTTAAGGTTGATGGATACAAGCTTCATCTCTGAAGCATAGTTAGGAAATAATTTAATCATTACTGTTTTACCTTCCACATAGAACCGGCTTCACGTAACTTAGGGATCTTGGTGGTAATCTCCTCGATTACGGTATCAATTTCACTGTCCTGAGTATATCTGCCAAATGACAGTCTGATGGATGCTCGAGCCAGGTTGTCTGAATGACCGATAGCCTTCAGGATATATGATGGCTCAAGTGATGTTGATGAACAGGCAGATCCTGTTGATGCGGCAATTCCAGAAAGAGTTGGAAGCAGCATATGACCATCAATACCCTCAAAGCTTAAGGACAGAATATTTGGAAGTCCTTCTGTTTTAGAACCGTTGATTACAAGACCAGGAACATCCTTGATGCCCTCAAGAAGTCTTGCTCTCATCTTCTCAAAACGGGCCTTATCCTTTTTGCCTTCGGTTCTTAAAATATCAAAGGCCTTTCCTAAACCTGCAACCTCATGAGTTGGAACAGTTCCGCCTCTAAGTCCCTTTTCCTGTCCGCCGCCGTAAATCTGGGCAAACAGAGGAATGTTGGCGCTGCGTTTTACATATAAGGCACCAACGCCCTTTGGACCGCAGACCTTTTCTGCAGTAAGTGAAACCATATCGATATCTGAATTGTCATAATCCATCTTCAGATATCCGATTGACTGGGCAACATCAGAGTGGAAATAAACCTGATGACGATGACACATTGATGCAATTGCATGAATGTCACTTACTGAGCCTAAAACTGAATTTGCCTGAGCGATTGAAACTAGAAAAGTATCTTCAGTGATACTCTTTTCAACTGTTTCGACATCAATTACACCTGCATGATCCGGAGTCAGATAGGTAACCTTGTAGCCTTCCTCTTCTAAAAGCTGACAGGCTTCTAAAATTGCCTTGTGCTCAATCTTTGAGGTGATGATATGGCGTCTCTTGTCGCCCTTTTTAGCTAAGCCTTTAGCCAGACCAAAGATAGCAAGGTTGTTGCTTTCGGTAGCGCCTGAGGTAAATGTAATTTCCAGAGGAGAGGCACCGATAAGATTTGCTACCTCTTCTCTGGCATTCTCAACAGCCTCGGCTGCCTGCCATCCATAAACATGATCCTTTGCATGTGGGTTGGCAAAAGCACCTTCTAACGACATGCAGTTAATCATTACATCAACTACTCGCTTATCTGTAGGAGTAGCTGCAGCGTAATCAAAATAAACAGGTTTTGACATAACAAAAAATTATTCTTTGATGTGGGATAGAGCCAGAGCAAATACTGATTCAACATGAGAATCGTTTAAGGCATAAAAAACCTTGCGTCCTTCTCTTTTTACTCTGACAAGTTTGTTAATTCTCATATATGCAAGCTGATGTGATACAGCGGATTTGCTCAGTTCTACCAGTGAAGCGATATCACTGACACACAGCCATTTGTGCAGCAGCAGAGCATGTACCATATTCAGTCTTGTAGGATCGGAGAGAGCCTTGAAAAATTCACTCATAACCAGAGCATCATCTGAAGCAATCATCTGTGATTTAATTGCATCAATTTCCTGTGGGGTCAAATCTATTGCATTTTCAGACATACTTTATTCCCTGATATGGAGTAATTAGTCAGTAAGCTGATCGATTGATACAGCTCTTTTGAGTTTGTACTTTTTCTCTAGCTGCTGAGATTCGTAAATAGCAAGTCTATGCTCTAGGAAACCGAATTTCTTGGCTGACTGACATAGTTTGAAGTAATCGTATGCAAGCTTATCCTTACCCTGCAGCTGCTTGAGCTGACCAAGATAGTAATATGCCTCGCAGAGATGTTCCTGGAACAGATCATCATCATTCTTTACCTTTACAATGTCAGCGAACAGTTCGTCCTCTGTCATCTTGTTCAGATAAAGCTTGATGAAATTGAATCCCCAGTTATCAAGTGCCTTGGACTTCAATCTGTATGAATCTGCATAATAGGAATTTAAAAGCTCATCGGCATAATTCTTTCCAAGATACTTTTCTGCTGCAAAATACAGGCAGAGCATCTTGTATGGATCATCCGGTTCAGCCTTGTAGAATTCCATCATATCTTCAAAGGCAAACTTGTAATGTCCGGTGTAGTACATGATTATGCCACGGTGAAGATAGATATACGGATCGTCCTTATCCTTGTTCAGGGTCAGAGCTGCATCAAGTGAATCTACAGCGTCGCCAACCTTTCCGTCACGGTAGAAATAAGGTCCTAAAACCTCATAAGGTCTATAGTTGTTTGGATTCTGAACCACAGAATTCATATACATGAATCGAGCCATGGTCTCTAATCCGAGGTCATCATAGATCGCACCGATATTATAGAAAAGTTCGGATTTTTCCTGAGTTGACTTAGCCTGAGAATCCAGAGTTACCATCAGTGTAGTGATTGCATTCTGTTCTTTGGCAAGCTGATCCTGAGATGGATTTGGGAAGTAAATGTATTTGGAAGGCACACTCATTGGTTCTTCTAATAAATTGGTATCAGAAGATGATAATGATGTACATCCTGTAATAGTCAATATTGAAAGAAGCCCCGCTGCTTCTATGAGAGCCCGGGGCTTAATAAACTTAAACATCAGCACCAGTTAATGATTTAGTCCATGGTCTCATAACCATCAGTTTCTTTCTTTTCTACCTTAACTGGGATCAGATTTTCACGCTTGATTCCAAGAATCAGAGCCCAGGTAGAAGCAACATAAATTGATGATATTGTACCAAATACAATACCAACAAATAGTGCTAAAGAAAAGCCATAAATCATTTCACCACCAAAAATCATCAAACTTACAACGGTGATCAAAGTTGTACCGGAGGTAATGATGGTTCTTGATAAGGTCTGAGTTAAAGAAATATCAAAAAGTCTTGGCATTTCAGTGTTGCGAGGAAGTTTAACAGCATTCTCACGGATTCTGTCAAACACAACGATCTTATCGTTCAGAGAGTAACCAACAACTGTCAGCACAGCAGCAAGAACAGTCAGGTCATACTCAATCTGAAGAACAGAGAAGGTACCCATCACAACAATAACGTCGTATGCCAGTGAGATAACTGCACCGGTTGCCATACGCCACTCGAAACGGAAGGCGATATAGGCAAGAATTGCAATCAGAGAAACCACGATAGCAAGAATACCGCTCTCGACAAGTTCCTCACCCACTGCAGGACCAACGTACTCGTTACGTACAAGCTTTACTTCAGGATCAATAGTCTTTGATGCTGCGTAAACCTTGTTGGAAACAGTCTGCTGATCAACGCCGTCTTTAGGAGCAACTCTAACTACAACATTTCTCTGTGAACCGAAATGCTGTGTTGTACCGTTAATGCCCTCTTTTGCATATGCTTCCTTAACCTTGTTCAGGTCAACACCCTGGGTATACTCAGTCTCAACTACGATACCGCCGGTGAAATCAAGGCCCCAGTTAAGGCCTTTAACACACATGCTAACAATACTACCTACAACCAGTAAAACACAAAGGATTTCAACTATTCCTTTGACTGACATGAAAGGAATAACTGTATTCTCTTTAATAAAAGTACGCACCACAGTTCTCCTATATACTTAAGCTCTTAAGATTGCGTCCGCCCCAGATGATGTTAACAACTGCAC
>JAZRAY010000369.1:0-5676 GCA_045634805.1 Succinivibrio sp.
ATTTATATATTGAGGACTCACCATGAGCGAACAAATCTTCACAGCTAAGGCTGTAAAGAAAAAAACAATGGGCAGAACAGCCTACACAATATTCACTGTACTCTTTATCGTAACTTTCTTTTTTCTGATGGCCATTGTCAAAGCTGGTGATGAGATTGCAGCTGAGACTTATGTGGCAGGAGTGCATACGGTCTGCTCAATGCTACACTTTCTGCCTTTAATAACAGTAATCCTCTTTTCCTATTTCTGCATGGCAAGAAGACTTCGTGACTGTGGAAAGAACTCCTACTACGCATGGTTCATTATGATTCCTGTTTTTGGAATGGGATACGTTTTTTATCTTTGCTTTCCTGAGAGCAAATTGACAGCACAGAATTAAAAGTATCTTTTTGCAATCCTCTATCTCTGTATAGAGGATTATCCTTTCAAGTACGCTATTCAAAGACACAAAATCTGCTCTGCACAAAAATCAGATCCCATGCAAGATCACAGTTTTTCTGATAAAATACAGAGATATTGGAGAAACACATGTCAGAAAGATTTAAACCATACGCAACCGTTGCTCTTATCATTGAGCACAACGGGAAATATCTAATCGTAGAAGAGTACAACGAAGATCAGAACAACCGACTGGTTTTTGGTAATCCATGCGGACATATTGATGGAAAAGAAACAATTTTAGAAGCAGCCAAAAGAGAAGGTTATGAAGAGACCGGAGCTGAGGTTGAGATTCTGAGTCTTATTTCTATCAATGACTACGTAAAAGACAACGAGACCATTTACAGATTCTGCTTTGAAGCTAAATTCAAGGAAATACCTGAAAATCTGAAGGCAGATGATCCTGATCATGAGATTCTGGCTGTTAAATGGTATACCAAAGAGCAGATCTACTCAGGAAAAGACTGCTGGAGAACCCGTCTTGTGGGTCAGAATTTTGATGATTACTTTGCAGGCAAAAGATACCCTGTTGATCTGATAAGAAGTATTCATCCTTAAATCAGACAGCTTTCAGTTTAGACTGAAATAAACACGTTTCATTTTATTCCCAGTCCAGATTAAGGACTGGGATTCAAAGCAAAAGACTTACTTATGATTTTTGATCCAAAAATACCTTATGACGAGCTGAAGGGTAAGCACGTTGTGCTGGGCCTTTCAGGTGGTGTTGACTCCTCAGTAAGTGCTGCAATTCTAAAAGAACACGGCATGAAGGTAACAGCTCTTTTCATGAAGAACTGGGAAGAGGACGATAACGACTCCTACTGTGCAGCAGCACAGGATCGCGAGGATGCTCAGAAGGTCTGCGACAAACTTGGTATTGAGCTTAAGACCATTAATTTCGCAGCAGAGTATTGGGATAATGTGTTTGAAATCTTCCTGTCAGAATACAAGGCAGGACGTACTCCAAATCCAGATATTCTGTGCAACAAGGAAATCAAATTCAAGGCCTTCATGGATTATGCAACCCAGGTTCTGAAGGCTGACTATATTGCTACAGGACACTACTGTCAGAGAAGTTTCAATACTGAAAGAGCACATCTTTTAAGAGGCTTTGACAAGAATAAGGATCAGAGTTACTTCCTGCATGCAATCGGACAGAATATTCTGGAGAGAGTCCTCTTCCCTGTAGGTGATCTTGAGAAACCAAAGGTAAGAGAGATTGCAGATTCTCTTGGCTTAGCTACAGCAAAGAAAAAAGACTCAACCGGAATCTGTTTTATCGGAGAAAAGAGATTCCACGAATTTTTATCTAAATATCTTCCAGCTCAGCCTGGTCCTATCAAGACTGTTTCAGGACAGGTTGTGGGACAGCACGACGGACTTATGTACGCCACCATCGGACAGAGAAAAGGTCTGAATATCGGTGGTACAAAGGACGGTAACGGCAAACCTTGGTACGTTGTAGACAAGGATGTTAAGAACAATACTCTAATCGTGGCTGAAGGCAATGACGACAAGGCTCTGTACTCAATCGGACTGAATGCAATTTCAGAAACCTGGATTACAGAATGTCCAAACTTACCATTTGAGTGCACATGCAAAATTCGCTACCGTCAGCCTGATGTTGAATGTACAATTTACCGCGAAAAGGAAAACCTGAGAGTTATGTTCAAAAAACCTGTTGCTGCTGTTGCACCTGGTCAGTCAGTTGTATTCTACGACGGACCTGACTGTTTAGGCGGAGCTGTAATTGATAGTCACATCAAAGGATAAGCTGTATGACCGATATTAAATCAGAGACAATCGCCCTTGCAGCATTATTTCAGTGTTGCACTCAGATTCAGAGACTTGCATCAACCGGATACTATGATGAACAATCCGTTTCCTGTGTAATCAGAGCACTTCTGGTTACAGATCCAAGAACCATTGAGGATATCTATGAACCATCAAGACTGATGGTTGGATTCAAACAGCTGGTGGACAGCTTTGGAAAATCAGATGTTACCAAGACAGCAACAACCATCGAAGTTACCAAGATGGCATTGAAGCTGATTTCGCTGGCCCACAATGTTGAGCGGAATTCAAAGATCTTTTCAAGACTTTCCGATGAGATTGACAGTCTGAAAAGAGCGGTTACGGCAGAACATCCTGATTTCTTTGAAGCCGGAATTTCTGTAGTAAATGATCCTACCAACATCCACCTTTTTGGTTCCCTGTACCAGTCAATTATCAGTCCTAATTTTGCAAAACTCCTAATCTACGGAGAGGAGAGACATCTTAGAATTCCTGAGAATCAGGAAAAGATCAGAGCTCTTCTGCTTGCAGGAATCAGAGCTGTAATTCTATGGAGACAGGTAGGCGGAAGAAGAAGATTCCTGGTATTTCGTCGCAAGGCAATTTTAGAATACGCACAAAAGTTTTCCTAACAGTTCGCTAAACACTATCTTATGAGGATTAAAATGAACTTATCATCACTATCTGCAATTTCACCATTGGACGGACGTTACGGTTCTAAGACCGAAGAACTAAGACCAATCTTCTCAGAGTACGGTCTGATGCGTTTCCGTGTTCAGGTTGAACTTACATGGTTAAAACACCTTGCAGCTTGCGAAGAAATAAAAGAAGTTCCAGCTTTTTCAAAGGAAACAATTGCTTTTATTGATAACATCATCGCTAATTTCTCAGAAGAAGATGCTTTAGATATCAAGAAGCGTGAAGCAGTAACCAATCACGACGTTAAGGCTGTTGAGTACTTCCTCAAGGATAAGACTGCAAACTGCGAAGAGATTGCAAAGGTTAAGGAATTCATTCACTTTGCATGTACCTCAGAAGACATCAACAACAACTCTCACGCTTTAATGTTAAAGACTGCTCGTGAGGAAGTTATCCTTCCAGTTATTGACGAGATCATCGCTCAGATCACCGAGCTTGCTCACAAGTATGCTGATGTTCCTCTACTGGCAAGAACCCACGGTCAGCCAGCATCTCCAACCACCATCGGTAAGGAGATGGCAAACGTTGTATACCGTATGCGCCGTCAGCGCAAGCAGATCGAAGCTGTTGAAATCATGGGCAAGATCAACGGTGCTGTTGGTAACTTCAACGCTCACAGCGTTTCATATCCTAACGTTAACTGGTATGAGTTCTCTAAGAAGTTTGAAGAGGATTTAGGTCTGACCTTCAATCCATACACAACTCAGATTGAGCCTCATGACTACATTGCAGAGCTGTTTGCTGCTGTAGACAGATTCAACACTATCCTAATCGACTTTGACAGAGATATCTGGGGTTATATTTCAAACGGTGTATTCACCCAGAAGACTATTGCCGGTGAAATCGGTTCATCAACCATGCCTCACAAGGTAAACCCAATTGATTTTGAAAACTCAGAGGGTAACCTTGGCATCGCTAATGCCCTGTTTGTTCACTTAGGCAACAAGCTGCCAATTTCTCGCTTCCAGAGAGACCTGACCGACTCAACTGTTCTACGTAATCTGGGTGTTGCCTTCGGTTACTCAATTCTTGCCTACAAGTCTACTCTAAAGGGTATTTCTAAGCTTCAGGCAAATGCAGAGCATACTGCTGTTGAACTTGATAACAACTGGGAAGTTCTTGCAGAGCCATATCAGACTGTAATGCGTCGCTATGGCATTGAGAATCCATACGAGAAACTAAAGGCATTAACCCGTGGTCAGAAGGTTACCAAGGAAATCATGGAGAACTTCCTTGAGGAGCTTGATATGCCAGAAGAGGCAAAAGCTCTGTTAAGAGGTCTGACCCCTGCTAAGTACATCGGTCGTGCAGTTCAGTTCGCAAAAGATATCTAGTCATTAAATAGATATAAATATCTCTAAGGTTAAACCTGGAAAGCCATAATGATGGGTCTCCAGGTTTTTTATTATCCTGATATAGCCAAATCCTATAACTGAGTATACAAAATCAGTATTAGAAAAAATCCCCATAATCAGATACCTTATTTTCTAACAATTAAAAATAAGGAAATAATCTATGAACAATACAATCCCTTTTAAATACGACTATGTCGGCAGCTTCCTGAGACCAGCCGCAGTCAAGAATGCAAGAAATCTGTACAAGGCAAACAAGCTTAGCGCCGAAGAGCTTAATGTTGTAGAAAACGAAGAAATTGCAAAGCTGATTCAGAAGCAGAAGAATGCTGGCTACCACGTTATTACAGATGGTGAGTACAGAAGAGCTTACTGGCACCTTGATTTCTTCTGGGGATTAAATGGTATTGAAGAGACTGAATTAAGTCACGGTTATTTCTTCCACGGTGAAGAGACTGCTAAGGGCTCTATCAAGGTTACCGGTAAAATCACCGGTGAGAACCACCCATTCGTACAGTACTTCAAATTCGTAAAAGAGTTTGAGGATGAAAATACAGTTGCAAAACAGACCTTCCCTGCTCCTGCACAGCTTTTAGCTGAGCTGTTCAGAAAAGACAACATCGAGAATACTAAATCCTTCTACCCTGATATCAATGTTCTGATTGAAGATATCGGTGCTGCCTACAGAACTGTAATTAAAGAGCTCTATGAGGCAGGCTGCAGAAACATTCAGCTAGACGACTGTACCTGGGGTATGTTCGTAGATGAGAAATACTGGGCAAACCGTCAGAACGGCAATGTTTCCTTTGAAGATGAAGCTAACAAATACCTTAAGGTAAATAACCTTGCTCTAGAAGGTAAGCCTGCTGATCTGACCATCACCACCCACGTCTGCAGAGGCAACTACCACTCAACCTACGCCTGCACAGGTCCATACGACAAGATTGCTCCATTCTTATTTGCAAAAGAGAATGTTGATGCCTTCTATCTGGAGTTTGATGATGAGCGTTCAGGCGGCTTTGAGTCTCTTAAGTATATTCCAAAGGACAAGAAGGTAATTCTTGGTCTGATTACCTCAAAGAGAGCAGATCTTGAGGATAAGGAGTTCATCAAGCAAAGAATTGCAGAGGCTTCTAAATACGTTGATCTGGACAGATTAAACCTATCTCCTCAGTGTGGTTTTGCTTCATGTGAAATCGGCAATAAGTTAACAGATGAAGACCAGTGGGCAAAACTGAATCTGGTTAAAGATATTGCCAATGGGGTCTGGGGAAACACCTTACCCCCTCATTATCAGAGCAGATTTTAGAAAGGAGATGTTTTTCATCTCCTTTTTTTTGCCGATGGCTCTAGAAGTGTATTAGAACCTCCGATGTAGAGCAAACGATCTATG
>JAZRAY010000370.1:0-2608 GCA_045634805.1 Succinivibrio sp.
AAATACCGGCGAATCTCCATTAAAAACAAAATCAATATCAAATTCTAAGTTTCTGTAAGGTTCTGTATGATAAAATATAGAACGTTGAGGCCAGTGCAAGGCTTACAAAACCGAGTCTGAGTTCAGACTCAAAAGGTCAGAGAAAACGTTACTTCCATAGAGTACGTTTTTTATTGCGACCATGAATTCATATATAAAGTAGGAAGTCATCGTGAAAGCTAAAAGATCAGCTTTAAATGTATATTTATGCACTTTACTTACAGCAGCAACTTTAACTTTAAGCGCATGTACAAGTTCTTCTGTAAAAAAAATCGAATCAGTAAATGCATTTGGTCCACTAAATTTAACCGCTCAGGAATACAGACAGGCATTTGAAGATGCATCTGCAGATGAAAGCTTCAAGGCTCTTATCCTTTATACAAGATCACAGATTGTTGAAAACAATCTTGATCAGGCATCAGCAAGCGTAAGCCAGTTATATGCCAGCGCAGCAACTCCAGTCCAGAAAGATGAAGCAGCCATGGTTGACGCAATGCTGCTGTCAAAGAAGAACCAGTTTGACGAGGCTCAGCAGAAGCTTTCAGCAATCAACTACAAGTCTTTACCTAAGCAGGATATTTCATATTTCCTAGTTCTAAATTCAAACGTAAATTCAAATCTTTACAACAAGACTCATGATCCAAAGTATCAGATCACCGCATTCAAGAGCGAATCAGCTTTAGAAAGATACGTAACCCGTGATTCTGACAAGAGAAAGGTTCTGTTAAAGTCTGTTGATTTACTAAAACAGCTTGATGACCAGACTCTATCAACTGCATACACCAATGTTAAGAACGATACCGACAAGGGATTCTATGAGTATGCAATCATTGATAAGTCATCAAATACTCAGCTAAAAGATCAGATGATGGAAACCTTTGCTAAAAAGTATCCAAATCATCCTCTAATGCTGTTATCAGCACCAGAAAAGGCTGAGCCTGCTCCACAGCCAGAGGTTCGTGATGTAACTCCTAAGGGTGGCAAAGCAGTATCTGTAGATTCTCAGGCATTATTCAATATTCAGGATGGCGACCAGATTGCTGTTCTGCTTCCACTATCAGGAAGATTCGCTTCAGCAGTTGGAGAGCCTGCAAAACTTGGTATTCTAACCGCTCTTAAGGATAGAGGTTCAAAGGCTAAGGTTACCTTCTACGATACCAACAAGACCAACATCTCTCAGATTGTTGCCACCGTATCTGCAAACGGAACCAAGCTTGTAATCGGCCCAATCCTGAAGCCAGAAGTTAACGCAATGAATGCTGCCGGCATCAAGATCCCATCAATTACCCTGAACGCACCAGAGGGCAACCGTCCAGTAAATCAGTGGTACTTTGATTTAGGTCCAAACTACGAAGGCGCAATTGCAGCTTCAAAGATTTATGCTGATGGCTACAAGAGCCCTGTTGTAATCGGTCTAAGTTCAGACAAGTCTTCACAGCGTTCTGTAAACAGCTTTATGAACACCTTCGGCAAGGTTAACAACAATGCTGTTGTATGTAACTACAGCAATCCAGCAAACGTTGGTTCTGAGATTGCCAAGTGCCCATTCGGTTCAGCTGACTCAGCTTACGTAAGTGCATCTGTTATTGATGCTGTTCAGATTAAGGCAGCTATTCCATCAAATATTGCAGTTTACCTGACCGACAAGAGCTACATGGGTGTGAACAACTCATCTCAGGAGCTGGCACTTAAGGGCGCAATCCTGGGTGATATGCCATGGGTTCTGACCGACAGCTCATTAAAGGAAAGCTTCATGAAGTCAATGCCAAAGGCAAACTCTCAGGTACAGAGAATCTTTGCTGCATCTTATGATGCTGTAAACTTTGCATTCAACATCAAGCAGCTGGCATCAAATCAGAATGACGTTTTACACGGTCTGTCAGGAGATATCTCTCTTGGTCGTGACGGTCTGATTGAATCAACTCCAATGTGGGTTGAGCTAGGCGCTGTAAGATAAGATAGCTTAGAAAATTCAAAAGGGAACCTAGGTTCCCTCTCATGTGAAGGGATGCCACAATGGCATCCCTTCCTGTATTTGGAGATATGTTTCTATTAGTTCTTTGCAAGTCCCTGCAGGATCTGGTTAGCGTTCTTGATCTGATCACTTGCACCACTTACAAAGCTGTTGTACTGTCCCATGAAGTCCTGCAGCTTAACCATTTGAGTCTGGTTGTCTGAGTTGCAGTTTTCAGCCATGTGCTGGATACCTGAAGAGATTGCGCGCCACTGCTCACCGGTCTTTCCGCCGGTCCAGTTCGATACATCTACGCCTAAATCTTTTGCCTCTTGCATAAAGCTTACGAGAACAACCTGTCTTGATGTTTTATCTGAGTCCTCATCCTTGGTAATAGCTCCCATTTTTGCATTCATTCTATCCAGAAGATTGTTAAGCTGCTTTGCTCTGTCGTTCTGGCCCTTCATCTCAGAGATCTTGTTCTCTGCTTCTTTCTTCTTGGTAGCACCAACTTCCAGCATAACCATTGCGGCCATCATCTGGATTGACATGCCCTCGAACTCGGTACCCTTGATTGCATTAACACCTGAAGTAGAAACTGCTGAAACTGACATA
>JAZRAY010000371.1:0-8607 GCA_045634805.1 Succinivibrio sp.
GAAGGTTGCAAAGGTACAGTTCCAGGTCTGTCGAGCTGTGGCAGGAAAGCAGGAACCTGTATATGAGGTAACCATGGAGAACGTAAAGATCTCAAAGGCCTCTATAAAATCAGTGGTTTCAGGAAGCAATGGTGCTGCATCAATGATTGACAGCTTCCAGGGCGCAGATGGAGCCTACATGCCATTAGAGCAGGTAGAACTGATAGCAGGAAAGATAACCTGGAAGTATACCGCAATCAAGCCAGACAACACCAAGGATGGCGCAGTTGAGGCAAACTTCAATCAGATTGAGAATGCTTAATACAGAATGGCTTCCTTTTAATAAGGGAGCCGTCTTTAAGGATTTCTATGACAGACAAGTTAAAACAGAGTCAGCAGTATTATCTGCCTAGTCTGCTATCAAGACTGACAAAAGAAGATGTTGAATCTCTTTCTGACGTAGAAATGCTTAAAAACGAGATTCTGGATAATATTTTCATGCTCTTGAATTCAAGGGTAAGACCAGAGAAAGATGATTTGGAGAATGACCCTTATATATATAGATCTGTTTTAGGATATGGACTTAGTGATTTTTGCGGATTACCGCATAGCAGTGCCTCTATAGATTCCTTATTAAATGAAATAAGAGAGCTGATCGAATTTTTCGAACCAAGATTAGCTCCTTCATCGATAAAGGTTAATAGGGTAAATGGCAATGATACTAAGTCAAAATCAACAGTAAAAATTGAAATTACAGGTCGGGTTTGTGTTCCTCCTTACACTGATGATGTGGATTTTCTGTTTACTTTGGATTTGGAATCAGGAGTTCCTCAGATCCGCAAAGAGTAAAGGAAAGGAGTATTTATGAATGAAGATTTCCTTTCGTATTATCGAGAGAATTTAGTTCATTTACGTCAGATGGGAGCTGAATTTGGTGCACAGTTTCCTAAAGTTGCTTCAAGACTTAACCTTTCCAAACTTGATGCACAGGATCCTTTTGTTGAAAGACTTCTCGAAGGAACTGCCTTTTTAGTTGCTCGTGCTGAAAAGAAATTTGATGATGGCTATCCAGAGCTTTTACAGCAGATTCTAAAGAAGGTCTGTCCTTTAGCTGCTTCTCCTGTACCTTCAGCTGCTGTTTTAAATTTTTCAGGCTCCGGCAGAGAATTCAGCGAAGAACCTTTGGGATTTTCTTCCAGCTTTGAATGTAACGCTGGAGATAAATTAAATACTCCTGTTAAACTGACCCCAATCTGGAAATCTCATCTGTATCCTCTGACTGTTGTCAATGCCAGCTATGAGAGTTCTCTGGTGAATATCCTGCCTACAGAAGAGATTGATTCTCTAAGTCTGAAATCAGCACTGCGCATGACAGTACAGGGGGGAACTAACCTTAAAGAGTCTGGCATTAACCCTGAAGATGGTGTTGATCTCTATCTGGACATGTCTGATTCATTAGCCTCAAGACTTGCTTTCTGCCTGAATCGGAATTTAAAGGCAGTCTATGTTGAGGATGAGAATGGAAATATTACAAAGGTATATGACAAAGTAAGCTGTGTCTTTAAGATTGACCACTGTGAGAATATTTTTGGTGAGATTTTAGGGTATATGCCTGGAATCAGTCATCTTCAGTTATATTTCTCATATCCTTTTTTATTCCATTTTATAAATATCAAAGGATTGCTGTCTGTCATAAAAAAATACTCACAGAACACAGTTAATCTGATTTTCGCTTTTTCCTCGACAAATGATTTAAGCGGTGAATTTAATGCATCATCCTTCAAGTTTTCCTGTCTGCCAGTGATAAATCTGTTTAGGATGCGCAGCAGCCGTATCAGATTAAGCTTAAAACATGAATTTCTGGTGAGCGCGGATCGAGCCAATACTCTTGATTACGAAATCTTTAGAGTGAACGATCTTGAGCTTTATGATTCTCATAATGTCCATGTGAATACAGCTCTGCCTTTCTATACATTTAATCACCGTATTGAGAATGAGGATGACGCTGTATTTTTCTCAACAGTAAGACGTGACCGACTTGGCGGTTTATATAAAACAAGAAGTAATTATCAGAAATCTGAGGTTTATGTTTCACTTTCGGGAGCTATTTATACTTCTGCATTAAAAGATCTTCAGGAATTTACTGCAAATCTATGGTGTTCTAATGCAGATCTGCCTCTTTTCATAAGTATAAACAAGAAGGTATTCTCCGCAGATGGAAATTCTTCTGCGACATTTGTAACACCTTTGAGCAAACCTCGTTCTGCTCTGTTTATGAGAGGTGATTTGTCAGGATTTTCCAGACTCTCCTTTATTCTGATGAATCTGTCCTCATTACTGCTTCACAACAGTGATGAATGCAGGACTGTACTTCAGAATCTGATCCAGACCTTTTACCATGGGAACACAGATGAGAAGAAGATTCTCATGAATGCAATCAGTAAGGTTACAGCTAGTCCAAGCGTATTCAGATTTGTTGAGACTGGTTATATATATTTTGAGAAGGGCTTTAATGTAGAAATTGTTTTAGATGAAAGCAACCTGACCGGTTTTGGCGTATATGCCTTCGGCTCTATGCTGAAAAATGTCCTACGTGATTTTACGCCATTAAATCTGCTGGTAAGTTTTTCTCTTTGCGGTATTAAATCGGGGTTAATCTGCTCATGGAGTCAAGAGAAAGGCAGGTAAAGCAGGCCTTAAGGGCTCTGCGAAATTTTGGTAATGCCGACTTTTTTGAGATTGTGAGAAATTTCGAAAAAGCAAACGGGATTGTGCCTGGTATCGGTTACACCAAAGCCGTTAAAAGCAATGTTCGTTTCTCCCAGAAACCAACATTGAGCGGTGTATTGCCTTGCGTAACTTCAATAAGCGAAGATAAAAATGGAAATACCGTTGTAGAGGTATCTGGACCTGGACTTACAGGAACTGACGGACCAATGCCACTTGAATTTACGAGCATGGTTCTGCAGTTATCCAATAACAACTATGATTATGCTCTGCAGAGATTTATTGACCTCATAAACAATGAATTTCTCGCTCTATATTATCGTTCCTATGCACAAAGGGATTTTGCAATAGGTTTTGATAAGAAACAGAATAACCTTCCAAGAGCTATTCTGCGTTCTTTATCAGGAGCAACTTCAGACTGGGATTCATTTCTTCCTAAGTTCGCTGCAGAGGCTATGATGCCTTATGTTATTTCTAAAAACAGCAGCGTTGAGGGCCTCAAATACATTCTTGAATCCTTTTTTGGTTTTGATATCAGAATCGAAACAAACATTTTTGAGAGATATCTGATTCCTGAATCTCTTCACTGCAGGCTTGGTCATAAGCAAAACTGTACTCTTGGAGTAAGTATGCAGATTGGCAAGCATTTCTACAGTCATACCAAGAAGTTTGTCTTAAAGCTTGGCCCAATGGATTTTAAAGACTGCTATTCGATGCTTCCAGGAACCAGAAACTATAAGTATCTGACAGAAATAATCAACTTATATCTTCAGAAACCACTGGATTATGACCTGATCTTTATTCTAAGGAAGAATTCATTAAAGGGCATATACCTTAACGGTAAGTATTCTCTTGGATCAAACTGTTACTTTAAATACACAAACGATAAGGGAGAGTGTCAGATTGTCATTAATGTTTCACGACTTAATGGACATGCTGCTTAGACACTGAAAGGAGTCAGCCAATGTTGAAACTGAAAAGAGTTCAAATCTTCGGAAAACTCGACAAGACCGCTTATAAGGCTCTTGAGAGCGCAACCGTGCTCTGTAAAACCAGAGGAAATCCTTATATTGAGCTGGTTCATTTCCTAAATCAGATCCTTTTGGGGGATGCCAGTGATGTACATGAAATTGTTCGTTACTTCTCCCTTGATGAGGCTCAGCTTTCAAAAGATCTGATAGCAGCTTTGGACAGACTTCCTAGAGGTGCAAGTTCAATTAGTGATTTCAGCAGTACCATTGAACTTACTATCCGTGAGGCCTGGATGGCAACCTCTATCGTTTATCAGGAGAGAACCATCAGAACAGGTCATCTGCTTTTAGCTATGAAGCAGAATCAGGAACTGGCTCGTATCCTTACCGATATCAGTTCTGAATTTATTAAAGTTAACGGTGATATGCTTCAGGAAAAGTTCTCTGAGATTGTTAAGAACTCACCTGAAGTATCAAGTGTTGTCAGCGGTTCTGAAGGTGCTACCGGTCAGGCTGGTCAGATGCTATCAAATCCTGCCATGGGCAAGGGTGAGGCTCTGGATCTGTATACAACCGATCTGACAGCCCAGGCTAAGGAAGGTAAGATTGACAACATTGTCGGTCGTGATGAAGAAATCCGCAAGATGATTGATATTCTGATGCGCAGACGTCAGAATAATCCAATCCTGACAGGTGAGGCCGGTGTCGGTAAGACCGCTGTGGTTGAGGGCTTTGCAAAGAGACTTGCTGATGGTGATGTTCCAGACTGTCTTAAGGGTACGATTCTGCGTTCTCTGGATTTAGGTCTTCTTCAGGCTGGTGCTTCAATGAAGGGTGAGTTTGAGAATCGTCTAAAACAGGTCATTGAAGAGGTAAAGAGTTCAGATACACCTATCATTCTTTTCATTGATGAGGCTCATACCTTAATCGGTGCTGGTGGTGCGGCTGGACAGAATGATGCTGCAAATCTTTTAAAGCCAGCTCTGGCTCGTGGTCAGTTAAGATGTATTGCCGCTACAACCTATCAGGAATATGTTAAGTACTTTGAGAAGGATCCTGCACTGACCAGACGTTTTGAAAACATTCTGGTTTTAGAGCCTGATGATGATAAGGCAGTACAGATGCTTCGCGGTATGACTCATATGCTTGAGGGGCATCATAAGGTCAGAATTCTCGACGAGGCCTTAACAGCCACAGTTAAACTTTCCCGTCGCTATATTCCTGCACGTCAGCTTCCTGATAAAGGCGTAAGCGTTCTTGATACAGCATGTGCCAAGGTTGCATTAAGTCAGAGTCAGGAGCCTTATGAGATTGAGTATTCAAGACGCAGAATTGAAGCTCTGACCTTAGAGCAGGAGATTTTAACCCGAGAAAATTCTCAGGGCTTCCTGCATGAGGATGAGTTAAAGGCTATTGCTGATAAGCTTGCAAAGGAAAAATCCCATTATGATGAGTTAAATGAAAAACTCAAGAAGATAAGAGATAAGGCTAAAGAGTACTTTGATCTTTGCGAGAAGATCTCTCCTCATAAGGATAAGAAAGACGAAGTAAAGGCAGAGGAGAATAAAGAGGAGGATTCTTCAAAAGCAAAAGCTGCTGACAAGAAGTCTCAGAAAGCTGATTTTGAGAAACTCAAGCGTCTGAGAGAGGAACTTAATGAAATGCAGGGTGAAACTCCTATGCTTCTTCCTGAAGTCGATGCTCAGGCTGTATGTACAGTTATCTCAGAGTGGACCGGAATTCCTCTTGGCAGAATGATGAAGGATGAGATTAACTCAGTTCTCAAGATGTCTGAATTCCTGCAGCAGAGAGTTATTGGTCAGCCTCATGCTCTTGATCTGATTGCAAAACGTCTGATGACTGCAAGAGCTAACCTCTCCGATCCAAATCGTCCTATAGCTGTACTGATGCTGGCAGGTCCATCTGGTGTGGGTAAGACCGAAACCGCACTGGCCCTGGCAGAACAGCTGTATGGAACAGAGAGTAATCTGATAACCATCAATATGAGTGAATTCCAGGAAGCTCATACGGTATCAACTCTGAAAGGTGCGCCTCCAGGATATGTAGGTTATGGTGAAGGAGGTGTATTGACTGAGGCTGTACGCCGCAGACCTTACAGTGTTGTTTTGTTGGATGAGATTGAAAAAGCACATAAGGATGTTCATGAGATCTTCTTCCAGGTGTTTGATAAGGGCCAGATGGAGGACGGCTCAGGAAGACTCATCAACTTTAGGAACTGCGTGATTATATTGACGACCAATGTCGGTGATGATGCGATTATGAATCTGTGTCCGGATGAGGACCATCTGCCGGAGCCTGCTGTGCTTGAGGAAGCTGCTCGCCCTGCCATGATGAAGGTATTCCCAGCCGCATTATTAGGTCGCATTAATATAATTCCGTACTATCCTTTAGGTAAGAAGGCATTAAATCATATTGTCGATCTAAAACTAAATAAAATTGTTAAGAGGGTTAAGGAAAACTATCACGCAGAATTCAGGTACACTCAGGAACTTCGTGATGAGATTATCTCCAGATGTAATAATGTTGCCTCTGGTGCTCGTCTGATTGATGCAATTGTAAATAATGATCTGTTACCTGAACTGAGCGCGCATTTCCTTGAATGTACAATGGAAGAAAAACAGCTTGTATCCGCAACGGCAAGTGCCAAGGATGGAAAGTTTGTTTTCGACTTTGAAACCAGGGAGGTATGAGTATATGACCCCTGCAGCCACGTTAGTTAATATGACTGCAACCGGAGATGTTGTAACAGGTCCAGGCATGCCCCTGAATCTTGTGAACGCTCTTCCTGAGGCTTGTATGGGAGATCTGGTTGCAGGACCAGCATGTGTAGGTGCTATTACCGTGACAACCGCCATAAATCATCTGGTAAAGGGCAGACCAGCAGCCTGCCTGTCATCAGTTGTTAATGGCGTTAATCCAATTGTTGGTGCGCCAATGGTAACAGCAGTTGTTGTGGTTCCTAACATAAACAGAATTGTCTGATCTTAAATAACATTCTGTTTTCAAACAAAAATAGGGCAATCATGCCCTATTTTTTTAAGCGTAAAATCTTAATTTTCTTTAGAAGATGTTATCTGAGCTTACCCCAGAAGTATCAACTTCAGTCTGAACAGGAGCTCCACGGCTGTCTGTTGCAGTATTCTCAACACCTTCCTCTCCACCAACATCAGATTCAGAGATTGTGGTACCGCCACGAATACACCAGTCGGTGATTCCATGGTTAGAACATTTCTCCAAACCTGCAGGAACAGGAATTGGAGCAGGAGCAGTACCCTGCTGTGATAGTTTAATAAACTCAGCCCAGATTGGCAGGGCAGAGTAAGCACCACCTTCAGGTCCCTGAGTTCTTGACCAGCCTAAATCTCTGTCTGAGTCAAATCCCATCCATGAGGTAGCAACAACGTCTCCGTTGAAGCCTGAGAACCATGCATCATGTACGTTGTTTGTGGTACCGGTCTTACCATGAAGATCATCTCTTCCTGTTACTGTCTTAGCGCGACCACCGGTTCCCCAGTAATTGCCTGATACACCATGTCCGCCATAGATAACTGAACTCATCATGTCTCCCACGATAAATGCATTCTTATGGGATAAAACCTGAGGAGCACTGTTTTCTGGCTCTGGTACGCCGTCTACATACTCAAGTGTAATTCCGTTTACAACTCTGTCTGGTGCGGTTGGATCAGCCTTCTTTGGATTTTCCTCGAAAATAACCTCACCGTTTTTAACGATCTTTGAAATCAGGTAAGGGGTTACCTTGAAGCCGCCATTTGCGAAGGTTGCATAACCTGTAACCAGCTCTAAAGGAGTAACTTCAACAGAACCTAATGCCATTGACTCAACCTGCTGTGATTTAGGCAGATTGAAACCGAACTTCTTGATGTGTTCAACTGCATTCTGAACACCAATCTGGCGAATCAGTCTGATTGAAACAACGTTCTTTGAACGAGCCAGACCTTCTCTTAAAGTCATGGCACCGTCGTAACGGTTTGGTGAATTCTTTGGCACCCACCAGGTCATTGAACCAGGATCCCATGTTTTGATAGGTAAATCCTGGAAAACTGAGTTAATGTTGATTCCTCGTGCCACTGCTGCAGAATACAGGAATGGCTTGAAGTTAGAGCCAGTCTGACGTACAGACTGTGTAGCTCTGTCAAATTTACTCTTGGCAAAATCATAACCACCGACAGTTGCAACAATACCGCCTGTATACTGGTTTAGTGCAACAATTGCAGCTTCAACCTGAGGGATCTGGGTTAAAACATTTTCCTGTTTATCATTTACGTAGTAGTAAATCAGGTCACCAAGAGCAACAACATCTGAAACCTTCTTTGGAGATGGTCCCTGTCTCTTGTCGGAGACAAATGGGGCAGCCCATTTCATGTTGTCAAAGGTGATTTTTACCTCTTTATCCTTTCTGGCAACAGCTGTACAGATGCCGTTCTCATCACTGATTTCAGTAACAATTGCAGGCTTGATGTAATGGAATTTATCTGCAGCATAAAGATACTTTGCTCTATCAAAGGTATCAGGATTGTAATCCTTGATTTTATTGATATTATCAGCTGCACCTCTGTAGCCATGGCGTCTGTCATAGTCGGTTACGCCTTTGAATACAGCATAGTTTGCTGCTTCCTGATCTTTTGACAGGATGGTTGTGTAGATTTCATAACCGTCAAGATAAGCCTGATCACCGTATTTGTCGATGACTGTCTGACGAACACTTTCTGCTACATAAGGAGCATATGACTCAAGCTTTGAAGAATGGAATTCTGCTCTGTAAGGTTCAGCTTCACCATTTTTGTATTCTTCCTCGGTAATGAATCCTAAAGCAAGCATTCTCTCTAAAACAAGATGTCTTCTTTCCTTTGAACGCTCTGGATTAGAAATAGGATTTAATACAGAAGGA
>JAZRAY010000372.1:0-4356 GCA_045634805.1 Succinivibrio sp.
AGGAATCAAAGATATAGCATACTGATAGAGTCAGCTGTTTTCCTAAACCAGAATGCCATTTACCACCACGACTGCCACGGCCCTCAGACTGGATTTCTGCTATAACCACATCTCCTGAGGCAAGCATGGAGGCATTTTTGATCATAAAGGTATTTGTAGAATCAACCGCATCCAGAATTGCTATACGGCCAGAACCTTCCACGCGTTTGAAAATAGACATATCATCAAGAAGATCAATTTTCTCCTTTAATGAGAACTTGTCATTTTCAACAGTAATAGCATCAGAATATACTGACAGATTTTTCACAGTAGAATAGAGATCTTCCTCCGATGCATCCAGTGCTGTCATCAGAAGATTCTTATCTAGAGTTAAATCAGGAGCATTATTAAGTAGCTTTATAATTTTTAAAATATCTAAAGGTTTTCCCAAGATACTTCTCCTTGTGCATCATATGTTCTGACTTCGGGGTCTAATTTAATGCCAAACTTGTTGAAAACCTCAGCCATAATGTATTTAGCCAAGGCTACAATCTCAAAAGGTTTAGCTCCGCCCCTGTTAACAATTACCAGAGACTGTTTGTCCCAGGTTCCAACATTACCGTGAGTAATACCCTTACAGCCAGCTTTTTCAATTAACCAGCCGGCAGCAATCTTGCACATTCCGTCACCCATAGGATAAACAGGAACGTGTTCATACTTAGATTCAAGATCTTTAGCTATATTACTATTTACGATAGGATTTTTGAAAAATGACCCCGCATTTCCAGCAATCTTAGGATCTGGAAGCTTTATATTTCTTAATTCTATTACTTTATTTCGGAGGTCAAGGGCTGTTTCGAAGCTTTCATCCTGTAACCCCTTATATATAAGTTTAGGAGAAAAAACGGAAGAAAGTTTGAAAGTTACCTGAGTAATTACAAGTTTTCTTTCTTTATGTTTTTTAAAGTAAGAAGATCTGTAACCAAATTTACACTGTTCATTAGTAAAGGTTTCCTGAATGTGACGCTGCAGATCGTAAACCTTAACTTCAGTGATAAACTCACCTATTTCAACACCGTAAGCACCAACATTCTGAATAGGCGCAGCACCTACAGTGCCAGGAATAGCAGACAGGTTTTCAAGTCCATATATTCCACGAGAAATTAGAGTACTGATTAAATCATCTAAAATCAGGCCGGAACCAGCCTTAACAATGTAATCATCTCCATCTTTCTCAACACTTAACTCTCTGATCTGATTGATAATTACAGTTCCTTTGTAATCATCAGTAAATAGAACATCTGATCCATGGCCGAGGATAATTATGTTATCAGCATGAACTTTCCTAAGGTCAGTTACATTGTTGATAATAATGCCCTCTTCGGCATGAACCTGGAGACCAAAAGTGTTATATGGACATAAATTAAACATGACTAATAAATTCTTTCTATTTCACCACCAAGACCACGAACCTTCTTTTCAATATGCTCATAGCCTCTATCCATATGGTAAATACGATCAACGATTGTTGTGCCTTCTGCAGCCAGACCTGCAATAACAAGTGAGGCAGAAGCTCTAAGGTCAGATGACATAACCTGAGCACCCTTTAGTCTGCTTACACCTTCGCAGATAACAGTATTACCCTTAATCTCTAGCTTTGCGCCCATTCTGATTAACTCAGCAATGTGCATAAATCTATTCTCAAAGATGGTTTCTGTTACAGAACTTACACCGCTTGCCAATGCATTCAGCACAGTAATCTGAGCCTGCATATCAGTTGGGAAGCCAGGATGAGGAGCGGTAACAACATTAACAGGTTTAATCTGTCTGTTACGCATATCTGCAGTAATAGAGGTTCCATCTACAGTAATCAGAGCATTTGCTTCTCTTAACTTCTGAAGAACTGACTCAAGAGATGATGGAAGTGTATTGTGACATGTAACGATACCACCAGTTGCAATACCTGCAATCAGGTATGTACCAGCTTCGATACGATCTGCAACAACAGAATGATCACAGCCATGAAGTTTCTCTACACCTTCAATTTCGATTCTTGAGGTTCCAGCGCCTTTAACCTGTGCGCCCATCTTGTTCAGACATTTAGCAAGATCTTCAACCTCAGGTTCAAGAGCAGCATTTTCAATAACTGTTGTACCATCTGCAAGACATGCAGCCATCATCAGGTTCTCTGTACCAGTTACAGAAACCTTATCCATGATGATGTGACCGCCGTGAAGTCTTCCTGAACCGATGGCATTTGCCTTGATATAACCATCATCAAGATTGATCTGAGCTCCCATCTCCTTTAGACCTTTAATATGAAGATCAACAGGACGGGCACCGATTGCACAGCCGCCAGGAAGAGAAACTTCTGCAGAACCAGCAAAAGCTACAAGAGGACCAAGAGCCATGATTGAAGCTCTCATGGTCTTAACTAATTCGTATGATGCTACGTGGCTGGTTACACCGCCTTCAATTTCAGCTACGCCGGTTTCAGCATCATAATTACATTTCTTGCCTAAATCCTGCAGTAATTTGAAACTTGTTTTTACATCAGCAAGATCAGGGACATTTTTTAGACAAACTTTTTCGTCAGTTAAAATTGTTGATAACAGAATTGGAAGAGCAGCATTCTTGGCGCCTGAAATAACAACTTCGCCATCTAAAGCCTTTCCACCAACAATTTTAAATTTAGCAGTTTTAAAACCTGTCACTTTTTCACCTTATCACTTTATATTTATCACAATATTTTACATGAAAAAGGCGCAAAAAACTTTATTGAATGCGCCTTTAGAGAAAAATTAACAGATCGTCAGAAACATCACTGACGATTAAATAAGCTAAATTGATCTGATATCGTAAGGAGTTTCCTGATATACGTAGTAATTCAGCCAGTTACAGAATAGCAAACTTGCATGTCCGCGCCAGCTGCATATAGGAGATAATGATGGATCATTATCAGGGAAGTAATTAACCGGAATGGAAGGATTCTTTCCAGCCTCAATATCTCTTGTATATTCCTGAAGTAAAGTGTCGGCATCATATTCAGGATGACCAGATACGTATACCTGTCTTCCATCAGGAGAAACACCAAGATACATACCTGTCTCTTCGCTGGATGCAAGAACTTCAATATTGGTTTTCTCTTTAATTACGTCTAAAGGGAATTCACAGTATCTGGAAATTGGTGCCTTAAAAACGTCGTCAAAGCCACGAGTTAAGGTATCAATCTGTTCTGATAGCTTTTCGTCATAAATACCCGATAGCTTCTTCTCTCTGAAGATGATATCAACGTTATAGAAAACCTTTAAAGCAGCAGCAACTCCCCAACAGCTGAATAGAGTAGAAGTAACATGCTTGGAAGACCAGAGAAGTATTTTCTTTAATGAATCCCAGTAAGTTACATCAGCAAACTCAATCTGATCTAAAGCAGCACCGGTTACAATCATACCGTCGAAGTTCTGATCCTTAATCTCAGAGAAGGATTTATAGAAATTATCCATATGCTCTCTAGGAGTTAACTTAGAGATATGATCATCAACTCTTAATAATGTTATGTTGACCTGTAAAGGAGTGTTAGATAGCTTCCTCATATACTGAATTTCAGTATTAATCTTTTTAGGCATTAGATTCAGGAACAGAAGATTTAATGGTCTAATGTCCTGATGAGAGGATCTGTCCTCGGTCATAACGAAAACCTGCTCAGAATTTAATACAGCTTTAGCAGGAAGATCATTGGGTATATTAATAGGCATGCATTACCCTCATAAACTATTATTTTTGTTCAATTATACAATTAGATACTGATTGAGCAAATTCGATGTAAATAATGCACAAAAATAAGACTTACTTAAGGAAAAATAAGGAAATTTACATACGCTAGAAACACAAAACCCAGTCACAAAGGACTGGGTTTATGTAAAAAATGGCGGAACGGACGGGAATCGAACCCGCGACCTCCTGCGTGACAGGCAGGCATTCTAACCGGCTGAACTACCGCTCCGCATTATAGGGTGCCTGGTGGTGACCTACTCTCACACAAACGTACGTTGCACTACCATCGGCGTTACTGCATTTCACTTCTGTGTTCGGAATGGGAACAGGTGGTTCTACAGCACTATGGCCGCCAGGCGAATTGGGTTTAACTTAAAAAACTTTTTGCTGCTTCAAACTTCTTCTTAGTCTCTTGCGTACTTCAGATGCCTTCCGGGGTTGTATGGTCAAGACATTCAGAGTATTAGTACTGGCAAGCTTCACTCCTCACAGAGCTTCCACATCCAGCCTATCAACGTCGTAGTCTTCAACGGTCTTTATTGACTTATAGTCAGGGATGACTCATCTTGGGGCCTGCTTCCCGCTTAGATGCTTTCAGCGGTT
>JAZRAY010000373.1:0-4922 GCA_045634805.1 Succinivibrio sp.
TCAAGAATTGGTCTGATTGATTTTTCCTGAATAGGAAGAAGGGACTGCCAGCCCTTTTTAAACATCCATCTTTTAAGATCAATATCAAGCAGATTTATAGAATCTTTTTCCATAGAAAATACCTTTAAATGGATGTCTAATGGTAAGAACTCTCCTCACAGGAGAGTTTCTTATTACTGAAATCGGACACTGACTGCAGCTTTTAAGCTTTTTAATTATTTCGATGCTAAAGAGTAAATGATGTCAGATCATCATCGTCATCATCAGACTCTTCAGTATCCTTCTTATCTGAAGGCTCTTTTGATGGCTCTGTTTCAATGGATACCAGTGATGTATCTGACTCAGACTCAATAGAAATATTACCAATCAGAGTCTTCCAGTTAAGTTCAGGATTCTGCTCTAGGATTGAAAGCAGATCAACAAAGGCCTTAATTGTATTACGAGGAGTTCTGAAATAAGCATCACCGATATTCTGGGAACAGTGCTCTAAGAAAGCGGTTAGAGCTTCATCAGGAAGAATATAGTTTTCCTTCTTACCGTTTGCAAAAACATTTCTGATGTTGCAAAGAAGAACATAAATCTCCTCAGGAGAAAGATTCTGCAGAATCAGAATTGGGCTGTTGTAATCAACAACATTGGCAATCTGAGCAAAAGTATTCTCTGCAAGACGTGAATGCAGAGCTTCATAGGAATACAGACCTTTACGCTGATCCATCAGGAACTCAGGAGTACCGCCAAACAGGAAGCCAATAGACTGGGCTGAGCCCTGGAAACAGTCGTTAAGAATTCTTAAAACCTGCTCGTAGTTTGAATTTCTGGCTCTCTGAGATGGAAGCTTATACAGATTAACAACCTCATCCAGATTTACCAGAAGGCCCTTGTATCCTGCCTGGGTTACAAATCTGCCCAGAAGCTTAATATGATCATAGACATTATGATCCTCAACAATAGCTCTTACTCCAAGGTCTCGTTTTGCATCTGCCTTTGAAGTATATTCACCGCGAAGATAACGGATAGCATTGTTCTTCAGATCATCGTTATTCTCGTTGTATGCCTTCCAGTAGGTTGCAATCACCTGAGCAAAATCATAACCGTCTACAAGTTCGGATAGAGAGTTCAGTTTCTCTTTGATAACCTGCTCAACATCTCTGCCCTGCTCATCAGCAATACGGCGCTGCTCGGTAATGAATTTCTCAACAAGAGGAACCATGGCGTTTCCTTCAGGGTGAGCTCTGGTAGACAGATTGCGTGCAAGCTCCTTGTAAAGATTACGGGACTGACCGGTTGAGGCAAACAGTCTTCTGTCAGGAGATAAATCTGCATTTACAACAACAAGACCTTTCTCCAGAGCGATATATCTTACAAGCTGAAGAAAGAAAGACTTACCGGCACCGAAATCACCGATAACAATACGGAAAGCACTGCCCTGATCTGCGATATTATCAAGATCTTTTATAAGAGCTTTAACCTCATTTACTCTACCGACCTGGATGTACTCAAGTCCGATTCTAGGTGTCACACCGGCACGAAGAGACTGAATAATTGCAGATCTTTCACGAGGTCTGATGTTTGCCATGATATAAAGCTCCTAAAATTTAAGTGAACTGATCATTATATACCATGATTTATGTTGCAGCGGAGGATATTTCAGAAATATTACTCTCAGGGAATCAAAGAAAAAAAAATCTTTTAAGAAAATATTTCTTAAAAGATTATGAAATTCCAAATTGGAATGAGTACACGTTAGAAAATATGAATCTTTTTTTTGAAACTTAGCCTTAAAGGCTAAGCTTCCGTAAATTTCGGTATTAAAACTGATTAAATATCATAGGAATGGTATTTTTCAGTATCAAAAAACTCTGTAGTTGCGTGTCTTACAGCGTCCTTTAACTCTTTAGATACAGATCTGGAGAATGCCTTTTTCAGAATATCTCTGCCTGTTACCTTTGAATTTGAGGTTGAAGTCATTGAGTAAATGACAGTTCCGTTTGAATATACCTCTGTAAATTCATTTATAAACTTGTTTGTAGCCAGATCCTGATAGCTCAGTCTGCAGATTTTTGACTGCTCTCCCTTCAGTAGGGAAGGAGGCACAATAATATTGATATTTGAATGCTTGGTGGATTTTGTTACAAGCTCTCTGCAGAAGCTATCCTGAGTATAATCAATGTCGGAATACTTCCTGTCATACTCGATGATTGCTGTATATTTCAGAGAATCGTTAAGAAGAGTAACTGATTCCTTAGGTGCCTCAGCATCATCCTCTGTACGGGTTTTCAGGATACCGATGAAACCTGGCTGGACCCAGAGATTCATGTCATCACTTTCAATCATTTCATCTTCAAAAAAGACACTGACATCATACAGATCTGAATTAACAGAAGAATACTTCTGAGTAAGGATCTTTCTTTTCTCTTCCTTCTCCATCTGTCTTACAGCTCTGGCAACCTTTGCCTTTTCAAATAGAGAGAGTCCGTCAGATGATTTGTGAGTAGTTGAACTTTCTGATGTTTGTTCCTTTGTACATCCTGCAAGAATGCTGGTAGACATCACTGCAAGAAAAGCTATTAGTAGTTTAGATGATTTCATTTATAGTGAATAACCTGGTCTTTTAGTTTTTATTGTGAAATATATTAAATACTTTTTTGCGACTTATGTCAAATTATTAAATACTAAAATCTCAATATAACGAAATTATCATAGATTTAATGTCAAATTGTATTTAATTTGTGCAGATTCTTTTATTTTCAAGGCAAGGAACGACGTTTTAAAGACAAAATTCACTCACAAAAATACGTGGTAATGACATTAACTATAAAAACGTCATGTATTCTAACATTTCAGATAATAATATCCAGAAATAGCAGATAAGTGAAAACCCACTGCAGAAGGGAGAAGCGAAGAAAGTGAATAGGGAAAAAATTATGGGGCCTGATGACCCCAAAATTTTGCATATAAAACATTTAAGTACAAGTGAACAACGAGTTGATTATTTTATGCAAACAAAAATAATCATCAGAAAATTCAATAAGTTCTCTCTTTACTTATCTAAATCTTCACTCTTGTACAACACCGGAATGATGTCTCGACAGAAAAACTTACTTGCAATCATTGTGGCTTCAAAATTCAGATTATCCTTAAAGTCCAGTGACAGATTAGCTTTCTTATGAGCTACAACAACTTCCGGATCAGACAGCATGGCTTCGAATTTTTTTTCGTAGTATTCAATAATCTCATCAGGAGTTCCCTTAGGGGCAACTATACCTCTTGAGGAGCCATACCATTTATCGTAATAGCCATATTCAGCAAGGGTCGGAATCTCAGGATAATCTCTGAGTCTTTCCTCTGAAAAAGATGCAAGAATCCTTATTTCAGGCTTATCCTTTGCAAGTAATGGAGTGATATCCGGGATCTTTACGCAGGAGAACTGAACCTCATCGTTTAAAAGAGCCAGTATCTGATCAGATGTGCCACCACAGTCTACGGCAACATAATTAAAACCGGCAGTATTGGCCAGAAGCTGAGCTGCAGTATGGTTTGATGCCATAAATCCATTAGTTGAGGCAACCAGATCTCCCCTTACCTTGGCTTCATCCACCAGATCCTTAATAGTCTGATAAGGACTGTCTGCTCTGACAATAACAATGGTAGACTCGGTCAGATGATTACAGATAGGAACAACATCCTGCATATGGATTGGAGAATCATGTTTTAGAGTAAGACTTGCAAAGGTTGGCAGATTTATAAAACCAATGGTATATCCATCCGGCTCTGCTTTAATAAGTTCCTTCCAGCCCACAAGACCGTCATCACCATCAATGTTTTTGACGATAATTTTCTGACCAAAATAACGCTGTGCGTATGAACTTATCAGTCTGGCTCCTATATCGGTTCCGCTGCCTTTTTTATATGCAACAATCAAAGTAATATTCTTTGCAGGTTCCCAGGCATTAACTGTTGTTGTAAAACAGAATAAAAGCGAGAAAACAAACGATAGAAAGAGTTTTAATTTCATACTCTCACCATTTTTAGAACAAATCCGGAATGTATATATGTAAGGATATAAAAAGAAAAGCTAAATAGATTCTGTATTGATCACGAATTGAAAGATCCAAAGGTCCTATTTGGGAATTAATTACATGCCTTCGTTGTTAAGATTCTCGTATTCATCACAGCCAGGCTTGTAATGAAGATAACAGGCTTTAGAGTAATATGCCTTACTGATGGTGAAATCCTGCTCGATTCCCCAGCCGTTGGCATACATTACACCGGCATTAAAACAGCCTTCTCCGGCACCAAGATCGCAGCCTTTGGTGAAATACTCATAGGCCAGTTCATAGTTCTGTTCAACACCCTCGCCCTGAGCGTAATTCAGACCGATATTGGCACAGGCTTCACCGCTCTCCATTTCACAGGCCTTAACATAATAGGAGTTTGCCTGCTTAAGATCCTTATCAAGACCAAGTCCGTTATAGTAGGCATTACCGATTAAGGTACATCCGGTTGCCTGCTCATGATCACAGCCAATTCTTAATAGAGGAATTGCCTTATCAACAGATTTTTCAATACCTGAACCGAGAATATAACTGATACCCAGATTTACACAGCTTTCATAGAACTGAAGATCGCAGGCCTTCCTATAAAGTGTTGCGGCCAGATCAAGATCGAGTTTAACGCCGTTTCCTACAGTATATAGATAGCCTAAATGACCACATGCGGAACCATTATTGCTGTCACAGGCGGAAGTGAAGATCTTTGCAGCTTTAGCTGGATCTGCCTCGATGAGATCACCACGAGCAAATTCGCAGCCCAGGGCATCACACGCATCCATATCACCAGAGTTACACTGCTTCTCTAGTGTTTCTATACGTGACTGCTGTGCTATTGCTGTAGTTGACACAACGCTGACGAAAAACGTCAAT